>CAZGXD010000130.1:0-2787 GCA_964529625.1 uncultured Muribaculaceae bacterium | reverse complement strand
AAAAATATCAATTAAAAATTAAAGGTTATGATAATCTTTTAAAATTAGTTAAGAATATAAAAAGGGATTCAATTATTGTTATTGATAAAGAAATGTTTAATTTTTATAATAGTACTGATTTAAAAAAATATAAAATATACTATGAAGAAGATTTCCCAAATGATTATCGATTAGTTATTAGGGAGACTAAGAAAAATAAAATTTTTGCTAACTATTTAGATTTTTATTTATCATTTATTAATAATCAAGAAATAATTAATGAAGGATATTATAATTTATTTAATGTAGATGAGAAAGTAAATAATATTAGGAAAGTTATTTTAGGCGTTATTTCTTTAATAATAGTGGGGCTAGGATTCCTATTTAGAAATATAGTAATCAAGAAAAAAGATAGTAAAAAAATTATTAAAAAGATTTCTAAAGAAAACAAAATAAAATATATTGATCAATTAACTTCTCTTAAAAATCGAGCTTATTTAAGTGATAATCTTGAACTATGGGATAATAGCGAAATATATCCTCAAGCGATTGTGATAGTAGATTTAAATAATATTTCTTATATAAATGATAATTATGGTCATGCTGAAGGGGATAAAGTAATAAAAGAAGCAGCTAATATTTTAATTTTAAATCAAGTTGAAAATAGTGATATTATTAGGACTAGTGGAAATGAGTTTTTAATTTATATGGTCGGGCATGATGAAAAAAGTGTTATTTCATATATCAGAAAATTAAATAAAGAATTTAAAAACTTAGTTCATAATTTTGGAGCAGCGATTGGTTATAGTACTATAATAGATGGAATTAAGACGATTGATGATGCTATTAATGAAGCAACTCTTGATATGAGAGATAACAAAGAGACAACCGAGAAACAGAATGATTAGGATGATTTAAATGTTGAAAAAGAAAATAGTATATATTATGGAAATGATTAAAAAACCAGAAATGGAAATATTACCAGGTCATTTGGCTTTTTCTTTGGTTATTTCTATTGCCCCAATTGTAACCTTATTAGTATTAATAGCCTCATATTTATCGATATCAATCGACTTACTTGTAAATTTCATGTTAAAAACTTTTCCTAAAGATGTTAGTGATTTATTAATTCCTTTTGCTCGAGGAACTGGGTTTGATTTAAATTTAGGGTTATCATTAATTGCTGGATTATTAATAGCCTCAAATGGTTTATACTGTGTTATTACTACTTCTAATACCCTTTACAAAAAGGAAAGTTTAACTGTTTTTAGAAAAAGAATTAAATCATTGGTGTTGACTTTATTATTAGTGGTTCTTTTCTTCTTTCTTTTTTTTATTCTAGCGTTTGGGAACAATATAATTAAAGTAATTGCCTTATTAATTTTTGATCAACCAGGAATGTCTCCTTTTTATCAATTATTTGTTTGGTTAAAATGGCCAATTGGATTTATAGCTATTTTCTTTACTGTTAATATTATTTATGCTTTAGCACCTGATTCTTCAATTCCAAGTCGATATACTAGAAAAGGGGCTTTATTTACAACTTTTGCTTGGATTTTAGTAACTGCAATATATTCTTATTATGTAAATAAAATGGCTCGATATGATCTCTTTTATGGTAGTTTATCAAATATTATTGTAATGATGATTTGGATTTATATCTTATCATACATTTTCGTGCTAGGAATTGCTTTTAATGCTGAAAAATATAAAGTAGAAGAATAAAAAATATTGATTTAAAATAAGAAATACTCTTTAAATTATATAATTAAAAATGAGTATTTTTTTTAAAAAAAGAAGATTATATTGTTTTACGTTTGCTTGTTGTTAGTGTCAAATCTTTTGGGGATTTTCAACGAAATTTCCTAAATGTTTACAAATTAATTTTTTAGGAACCTATAAGGGGTTCTTTTTATTTTTTACTTTATGCATTAATTGAAAATCTTAAAATTCTCGTTTGGGTACCAAATGAAGATTTGAAATATGAATTTTATCAAGGCCAGCGAAGCTGTGTATTTAGCCTTGATAAAATTATAATATTTCAAATACAATTCAACTCCCAAACAAGAATTTTATATGAAATTTATAACATTTTGGTTTCTACCAAAAGAATCTAATATTTCTTGATCTGTTGGTTTTAAATTGTATCTTGAACTATTAATGTTATTATTAATTGAAATAAATTGTTGTTTATTTGGATTTAAACCATTTAAATATGATAAAGCTAATTGTTGATTGTTTACACTCATTGTTTTTAATTTCAACAATTGGTTTATGTTTGTTTTAGAAAAGCCACAAGGTCTAGATGTGAATCTTGATGCTACATTGTGTGATATTTGTGATTCCATAGGGCAACTCAATTTTTTATCATACAAGTATATAATGGATTTAATATGGTTTATTATATATTCTTTGCTCTTATTAATAGTTTTTTCCCTATGTGGAGCATTCTTTATAGCTTCATTTGTAAGTTCAGTGAAGGTTTTTATGTCGTTGCTTATAATATAATCTTCTGCACTTTCTTCTATTTCCTTGTCTAAAAATATTCTTTTTAAAGCTTGTTTAAAATGATACTTGTCCAAACCGAAAGTTACATTTACCTTTTCATCAAACTTTAATTCATCTTTTAAGGTTTGAATCCAAGAAGCACCATCACCCATAAGGATAATATTTTTAATGTTATCAATATTATAATTATTAAATATATAATCTAAGGTTTCATTGTGAATGGAAGAATCAACAACAGAAATAACATGTTTGCCAATTAATTTTCTTCTAGGTAATAATGGTTTATCACTTTTTCTTCTT
>CAZGXD010000129.1:1576-2848 GCA_964529625.1 uncultured Muribaculaceae bacterium | reverse complement strand
TATAAATAGTATTGAAGGATTATTTAATTTATTTTTTGAAAATGTATTTGGTTTTGTTCCATTTGAAACCAAACCAGTAGAACCACCTAATGATCCAACTCTATATAAAAACAATTAATAGTACTATTTAAACAAGATAAAAATGGTAATAAAATTATCATTTTTTTCTTTAAATAATAATAATCATAAAAAACATTCCTTTTTTTGACAAAATTTTCAATTTATATTGACAATATATTTGCTTATGATAAAATTAAATTATACACTACGACAAGAATAGAGAGTGTGTATATTATAATATACAATTTAAAATAAAAATTATAAGTAAAAACGGCTAATTACTTATAAGTATTTATTTTAAAGATGTTAGAAAGAAAAAATAGGAGGAGAGAATTATTTATGCCAAAATATAATACAAAAGGGCGTTCTAGACGCGTCAAGAATCTCATGGTAATTACAACCTTAAGTGCATTATTGTTAGCCATTTCTACTTATGCATGGTTTGTTGGTATGAGATCAGTTCATGTTGAAGCATTTCAAGTTGAAATTGCAGCAACTGATAGTTTATTACTTTCATTTGATGGGGAAAATTTTGATGAAGTGGTACGTATTTCTAAAGAGATGTTAGATACGGTTTCATATAGTGGTCATACTAATAAATGGGATGATTTAATTCCAGTGTCTTCAATAGGACAAATGGATTCAGAAAGTTCGAGAATGATGTTATTTGAAAAAGCTAGTTTAACTGCTTCGCGAGGAGGTTTCAGATTATTAGCTAGTCGAGTTAATAATTTTAAAGATGAAACTACTCAAAATATTTCAAATGACCACGAAGGATATGTAGTTTTTGATTTATTTATTAAAAATTATTCAGGAAATCATTATATTGACATTTTAGATATTAGGGATGAGGAAGCAATATATTTAACTATTGATTCAGAAGTAAAAGTAGCAGATGGTGGGGTTCCTAATACAGGAATAGAAAATTCAGTTAGAGTAGCATTTGCTCAAATAGGCCGTGTTAATGAGCAAAATACAGAAGCAGATATTGTAGGGATAACTTGTGATGATGTATCAGGGGCTGAAGGGGATCCTAAAAAGGTTACAGGAATTTGTAGAACTGCCCAAATATGGGAACCAAATGATACAAAACATGTTCAAGGTGCTATTAGTTGGTACGATAAAGCATGTAAAAAAAGAAAAGCAGAAGGATATAATGTGATGGAAGACAATTCTTTTAGTGGAGATTGTGAAACAATAACTAATGGAACA
>CAZGXD010000129.1:0-1476 GCA_964529625.1 uncultured Muribaculaceae bacterium | reverse complement strand
CGTGAAGCTTTCATGTATTTAGCACCTAATAGTGTTACTAAAGTAAGAGTTTATATTTATATTGAAGGTCAAGATATTGATAATTATGATTTTGCTCAAATAGGTAAAAAAATAAGTGTTAAATTTGGATTTACTAAAGAAAGATTTATAGCTAATGATATTGATTATACTGAACCAGCATTAGATTTAGAAAAACCAACAATTACATTATATGAGCATGGAGCAGATCCATATGAAGACGAACTTGAAAGAAAAGATGGAATATATGTTATGGGGATAGAACAAACAGAAGAGGGAACATTTGCAGGTGATTATGCACCAGTTGCAGTTTATAGTGATAATAGTGGTGCTGATAAGTTAGAAACTAGTGTGACTGGACTTGAAGATGTTAAAGTCAATGAACCAGGAACATATACAGTATATTATCGGGCTGCAGATGAAACTGGTAATAGACAAACAGAGTTGTTAGTTGTTACTGTAACAGAAAAAGAATAGCAAGGGGATAGAGATTAAGGGTAAAAAAACCCTTTTTTCTTTTTTAAAAAATGTTATTTCGACATTTTTTTTAAATTATGTTGACAAACCTTCTTGATATGATAAAATATTAATATATGGTACATGATATTTAAATTACAAATAATTTATAGAATAGGCAATGAAAGAAGTTGAAAAATAAGAAGGAAATGGGTAGTGATGAAAAGCAAAATTAATTCAAGTGCTATTAAACATAAACGTCGAAAAAGAAATACCAAAATTATAAAATTAACCCTAATAATTTTAATCTTATTACTTCTTGTTTTATATGCAGTGATGGGTTTAATATATAATAGTGGAAACTTTAGTATTAGTCTTGATAAAAACTTATTTTATGAAAAAAACATTATTATCTATGATGACCCTGATTATAAAGTTTTTAGATCAGAAATGTTTGCTGAAACAGTTGAAGCCCTTGATAATATTTCTCACAAATGGTTGCCAGATGATCTTCATGACCATGATGGTTCTCATAATGGGAAAAACTATATAGCCTATACTTTTTATATAGAAAACATGGGGAATTTAGCGTCAGACTACTGGACTGAATTAGAAATTGTTGATACGATAAAAAAAGTAGATGAAGCAATCAGAGTTAGAGTTTATTTAAATGGTGAATATGAAACATATGCCAAAATGGGTGGAAGAGGTTTACCTGAATCAGGAACAATACCTTTTGAAACTGATACTTTAATTAAACTTGAAAAAATTGAAAACTTTAAACCTGGAGATATAAATAAATATACGGTTGTTATTTGGATAGAAGGAAATGATCCTGATTGTACTGATAATATTTTAGGGGGAGAAATAAAAATTCAAATGAATTTTAATTCGGAATTTATAGAAAAAAAGTAGGAAGGGATGATATTAAATGAGTAGGCAAAAAAGAAAAAAAATAAGAAATCTTGTTATTACAAGTGCTCTTATGGCAATGCTTTTATC
>CAZGXD010000128.1:0-2868 GCA_964529625.1 uncultured Muribaculaceae bacterium | reverse complement strand
ATTAATACTTTTAGGAAACAGAAAATACTTTTTTTTAAGTTTAGCTCGCCTTTTAATATTATCACCACCTATTTATTAATTATATGTATGTATAATGTGATATATTTTGACAACAATAATAATGGTGATTAGATGAATTTAGAAAAAATTATGAGTAAAGATTTAATTGTTGGAAACGAAAATAACACTTTAGTAGAGATTGCAACCTTAATGAAAAAATATGATGTTGGCTTTATTCCCATTGCAAAAGAGAATAAAATAATTGGAGTTATTACTGACCGAGATATAGTTGTTAATGCCATTAGCAATAATGATTTTAATAGTGAAATTAGTAACTATATAACAAAAAATTTAATAACTCTTGATCAGAATGAAACTATTGAAACGGCACTTATATTAATGGGTCAAGAGAAAATAAAAAGATTATTAATTACCCACGATGATTACTTAGTTGGTATTATTTCCATTTCTGATATAATAACCAATAAAATTGATTCATCTTTAATAATTAATAATTTACAAAAGATATGGCAAATCACTCATAATAATGATCGAATAAGCCCGAAAGTAAATGAATTTAAATTATAAAAAGCACACGAAAGTGTGCTTAATTAGTTTCTGTTTCTTCTTTTTTTTCTAGTTTAGCTAATATTTCTTTAGTTACTTTTATAGAACTTTCACGAATTGAATTAGCCATATTTTCTAATACTGGAGTTCCTTTTTCAATTGAATATTCAACTAATTCTTCAGCCATTTCTTTAATATCCTTAGCCTTTTTCTTAGCGAATTTTATTGCTTTTTCTTTATCTAAATCTTCTAACTCCATTTTTATTTCAAAAACTTTAGTCTCAATATTTTCACGAACTTCATCAATATCAATCTCTTTAAGAGCCTCTAAAAGTTCATCGAATTTTTCCTTTAATTCCTTTCGAGTTTGACTTCCTTTCTTAGGGGCAAATAAGACTCCAAGCCCGACTCCAACTAAAGCTCCTGTTATAAATTTTCTAAAACCTTTTTTCTTACTCATTATTTGTTTCTCCTTTCTTTTTTTTATTTGTTTTCTTTTTAAAAAAGGAAACAATCTTATTTGAAATAAAATTAACAATCTTATCATTAAATGAAACCAAAGTATCAGTTGTATAATCAATAATTTCAAAAAGACCATTTAATTTTTTAACTTTACAATTTACATCTTCCACTACTTTATCTACTTTTCCAATTGTCTTAATCATTCTAACAATTAAAACTATTAACACTATTATCAGTATAATTAATAAAAAGTATAATATGAACGGAAAAATGAGTTCATTCCACTTATCCATCATTATCATCTCCATCTTCATACATTGAATCAATTAAATCAAATAAATCATCTTCAGTTAATTTATCATCTTTATCAAAAACTTGTTCCAATTCATCAACTAAATTCTGATTTCTTTCTTGATTAGTTTCTGTTACTTCCTCATCTGTTTCTTCTCTTAAAGTTAAATCTTCAAAAAAGTCCTCCTCTTCTTTAGTATAACTAACTTCTTCTTGCTTATTCTTTAATTCATCAAATAAATCCATTTCTTCAATTTCTTGTTCAGTTTCCTTAAATAAAATAGAATTAGTATTTAAAATTTCTGTTTCCAATTCTTCTTCTAACGTCCCAAATGCTTTTCTTCTTACCAAATCAATCGACAACTCCTTTGATGAAATCTCCTTTTTAGTTGTTATAACTTGTTTAACAGAAATATCATCCTTACTATAATTTTTATCCAACACCCCATAAATTGGCGAAATAATTGGTGATGGTTTAAAAACTTTAGGTTCTTCTTTAGCTTTTTCATTCTTTAGCTGATTACCATAAATCTTTTTTGAAGATTGATTTCGTTTAACACTAGTGTATCTTAAATCTTCAAAATCACTATCACTAAAGAAAACCGGAGCTGGAGTTTTAACACCCTTATTAACTACATCACTATCACTAATATTAGCTCCCCCCTCTATTTCTATTTTTTCTTCTTTAGGAGAAGCAATTTCAACCTTAATAACTTCTTTTTTAATTGGTTCAGGTTCTTCTACTACATCAGTAAATAAATCTTTTATTTTACTAAAAAGCCCCATTTATTCCACCTCATTCATCAATTATTTCTTCTTCTTCATATTGTAAAAAGTTTTCAATTTCTTTTTTAGATTCAAATATATCATAAACTTCTTCTCTATTAGTAAAAAAATCGCTGTTTAACATTAATTTAATCACATTATGATTAAACTTAATCGTTGATAAGATATAAGAAGCATCCAAAACAACATTCTCAATCTCATTCTTATTTACTAATGATTCTATTTTAGCATAATTATACATAAATTCAATAAAATATTTATCATCAATTTTATTTATCTCTAAATAACCCTTTTTATTATTAAGATTAAGTTCCTTTGAATAAAAGGCTTTTTCATTAATTTCATAAGTTAAATCCTTTTTATAATAATAACTAATAACATCAATATATAAATAATAATAATTACCATTAGAGTATAATATATTATTTAATTCAGTTGCATCGATGTAATTAACTCCCCTTGGAATATAATATTTATATCCTTTTCCAATTTGATTAAATAATTTATTATTTTTTGATAGCACAATATTAACAATATTATCAACGCTTTTAGTATCAATTCTCACTACTGTACAACCACTTAATAATACTAAACAAATTAAAATGATTATAATTTTCTTCATTCTGCACCCCAACAATTTATATTATAACAAATTTATTAAAATATATAAACATATTAATCATTTTTAATCTTTTTTTAATTCTGCCATATATATAGTAGCCCCTTTTAATAAGAATTTCTCTTCATATTCAGTCATAATAT
>CAZGXD010000127.1:0-2927 GCA_964529625.1 uncultured Muribaculaceae bacterium | reverse complement strand
AAAGTTTCTTTTAATTTAGAATCCATTGTTTTTAGCTTTTTATCAAGGACTAGGGTAGCATCATATTTTATAATATTTCCATACTGTAATGGAACAATACTTCCAATCCCATCTTTTAAACCAAAACCTGTTAATAATAAAGCCGTACAACCAGCAATTCCTAAAACGGTCATTATAATTCTTTTTTTATACCTAAACATATTTCGTATCGTTACTTTCCAAGTAAAAGATAATCTTTTCCAAATAAATAAAATCCGTTCTAAGAGTACCTTTTTCCCTTTTTTAGGAGCTTTAGGTCTTAATAAATTAGAGGGATAATCTTTTAATTCTTTATAGCAAGTTATTAAAGTAACTATTAACATTAATAAAATAGTAACTAATACTACAAATATAAAGGCCCATAATGTTACGGTTATTGTTATATTGGGCAATATATAAGTTGAGGTATAAACACTATAAATAATCCGTGGAATTACGTTATAACCAATTAAAAGTCCAAAAGTTAAACCTAAAATAGTGGCTAAAAGAACATAAAATAAATAAGTTAAAATGATTTTTGTTTTACTATATCCTAATGATGATAAGATTCCAATTTCAGTTCTTTCTTCTTCAATCATTCTCGTCATCGTATTTAAACTTATAAGATAAACAATAATAATAAAAAAGACTGGGAAAATTTTAGCAATTGCTGCTACCTTGGTTGCATCTTCTTTATAATTAACATAACCAACATTATTAGTTCGATTTAATAAATACCAAACTGGTTTTTCAATATCATCTAACTCTTGTTTAGCTTTACTTATTTCTTGATTAGCTTCTTCTGTTTTTTCTTCTAATTCAGTTACCCCTTGTTGATATTCAAGATAACCTTGGTCTAGAGTTTGTTCATTTCTTAAGATTTCTTCTTTACTCGCTATTATTTCTGTTTCTGCTTTTCCCATTTCCTCTTCAAATTTTAATCTATTATTTTTTAATTCTTGGTCGGTTATTTTTAATTGCTCTCCAACAAGTTTTAATTTTAATAAATTATTTGCCATAATTTGATTCTCAACCAATTGTTCTTTAGTTTCTAAATATTCACTACTCGTTGGATCAAGCGTTAATAAAAAGTTTTCTAACGTCTCAATTTGAATTTCAAGATTATTAATATATCCTGATAAATCTTGTTCATTAAGGCCAACCTTTTCTAATTCTTGTTGATATTCTGTTTTACCTTTTTCTAATTCATTAAACCCAGCTAAAATTAATTTTTCTTGTTCTTCTCTAGTCTCATTTAAAATCAACTCTGAATTTTCTAATTTTTGTTTTCCTTGTTCAAGTTCTTCTTTCGCTAAATCTAACTTCTCTTTAGCATCTTTTAATTTTTTTAAACCGGTTTCCTTTTCTTTATTTATTTTTGTTTCAATTTTAATAATTTCATTAGTTGCTTTTTCCAAAATCTCTTCATATCTTTTTATTTCTTGAATTGGTTTTAATTGTAACAAATCCTTTTCTATTTTTTTAAAATAAGTTTGATACTTTTCTGAATAAGAATTAACACTTATTGTTTTTTTACCAATTAAATATGCTTCTGAATAGTATTCCATCATAAAATTATCCTTAGGAATAAATAAATAAGAAATTAATTTCCCATTCCCAATATTTGAAATACCTTTTTCATTACTAATATATAAAACTGAATCAGCTGTTCCAACCACAATAAATTCATTATTTTTTAAATACTCAGTTTCCTTTTCATGCTCAATTTTTATTTTATCCCCAATTTTAAAATAATGACTATCAGCTATACACTCATTATTTTTAATTGGTAACCTACCATCAATAATATCAAGAATATTAATATCTTCAAGAGCATGGAGTCTAATTGATTCTCCATTTACTAGCACATCTAACGAATAACTTGGCATGACAGTTTCAACTTCTTTTAATTTTTTTAAGGCTGAGATATCAGTTTCTGTTAAACCCATTGTACTTGTTATTTTAAAATCCATTAATTTATACTTATCATAATATGAATCAGCTGTTTCTAACATATTAGGAGCAGTTTCACGAAGCCCAGTAAAAAAGCCTACTCCTAGAGCAGTTATAAATAATAATGATAAAAATCTCCCCCGAGCCTTTTTGATTTTTACAAATATATTTTTAAAAAGAAGTTTCATTACCAATTCAACTCCTCTACCAACTTAGGGTTTTCATTTATTATAACTCCTTCAATTTCACCATTTTTCATTCTTATAACTCGATCAGCTATCTCTGAAATAATTTGATTATGAGTAATAATGATAATTGTCATCCCTAATTGTCTTGATGTTTTTTGAAGTAATTCTAAAATCTTTTTCCCAGTTGTCAAATCAAGGGCTCCAGTTGGTTCATCACAAAGTAACAATTTAGGGTTTTTTGCTAATGCTCTGGCAATAGCAACTCGTTGTTGTTCACCCCCTGATAATTGAGAAGGAAAATTATTTAAACGATCACCAAGTCCAACCTGAGAAAGGGTATTTTTGGGTTCTAAAGGTTTTTTGCAAATTTGACTAGCTAATTCTACATTTTCTAAGGCGGTTAAATTTTGAACCAAATTATAAAATTGAAAAACAAATCCAATATCATGACGACGATAAGTAATAAGTTGATAGCGATTATAATTTGAAATGTTTTTACCATCAACAATAATTGTACCCGCATCACTAATATCCATTCCCCCTAAAATATTTAAAACCGTTGTTTTACCAGCCCCACTTGGCCCTAAAACAACAACTAGTTCTCCTTTTTCAATACTAAAAGAAACATCCTTCAGGGCTACAATTTTTACCTCTCCCATTTGATATTCCTTTTTAATTCCCTTAAGTTCAATATAAGCCATTTTATCACCCTTTTTTTCTCTATTATAAGTATAACACAAGAAAAAAAGATTATCACAAAAAAGATGA
>CAZGXD010000126.1:1155-3007 GCA_964529625.1 uncultured Muribaculaceae bacterium | reverse complement strand
TTTTATCAATTCAATTCCCATAAAGTATAAAACAATTGCCAAAAATAAACTTAATATATACTTTAATGAATATTCAATTAATAAAATTCTCTTTAATCTTCTTTTTGTAATTCCAAATAATTGTAAATAACCAATTTCATTTCTCCTATAAAATAAATTTAATAAAATTTGATTAGCTATAAATATAAATAAGACAAAAGAAATAAAGCCTATGGAAACAAAGAAAACATCTAGAAAAACATCTAAAGAATAAGAAAAGTTATTTAATTTATCACTCCAACAATTTTGATTATCTTCTGTAATAATTGAATTATATAATTTTTCATTTGAATATAAATCTTCAAATGTTACCATAACCATTTCTGATTCAATGGGGGAATTATTATTAATTTTCTTAATTATCTCATAAGGAATAAATACTTGTGGATTATAAGTTAAATTATAATAATAATTAGAATTATATATATCATTTAAATAAGTTTCATTAGCACTAATTATTCCAACTATTTTAAATTCAATCTTTTCAATAACTATTATTTTGCCCAACTGAATATCTTTTTTATTAAATATCGTTTCAATATATTCATTATTAACTAAAACTTCAAATTTATTTTCTGGAAACCTTCCCTTTTTAATATATTTACTTTTTCCTAAGATTGTTTCTCTTTTAGGCAAAAGAGGTAAATATTCAATATTTCCTTTTTCAAAACTATAATTATCATATTTCTTTAATTTTATATTTCCTTTTAAGGTACCATAAGTTTCTGTAGATATATATATTGTATTAAATGGGTATTCGCGTTTTAAATAATTACCATACTCGAATTTAAAATTCTGTTTTAATGATATTGCTGATAATATTAAAAGAAATACAACTATAAGAAATAATATTGATAAAAAATGAAAACCTTTTAGGCATTTATTAATTGAATATCTAAAGTCCATTAACAATTGATTTTTAGTTATTTCCTTCTTTATTTCACTTTTTTGATTATTATCAAGAGATTTAAACTGATTATTAATTACAACTTTTAATTTACCATAATCAATATTTATTATACAATTAGAAATAGAATCAAAAATATCAGAATGACTAGCAATAATAATAATTCGATTATCATTACTTAACATTTTTAAATATTTAACAAATTCAATTGCATCATTATATCCTAAAGATGCCGTTGGTTCATCAGCAATAATAATTTTGGGATCTAATAATAATACTCTTACTATAGCAATTCTTTGCCTTTCTCCACCAGATAATTCTTTTGGAAATTTTTTTAACAATTTAGAAATATTAAATCTTTCAGCTAATTCAAATATTTTTGATTTATCATTTCGAATAAAAAGTAAATTATCAAGAATATTAAAATGACTTATTAATAAACTTTTTTGGAAAATATAGCCAACTTTTGAAGCAAAAATTTTATTTTCTTTTTCATTGTTACTTTTTATATCCTTGTTGTTATAAAAATATTGTCCTTCAAAATCTTTATCAATACCTCCAATTATATTTAATAAGGTGGTTTTTCCACTCCCACTTATTCCTTTTAATAAATATATATTATTAGATAAAAATTTTATTGAAACATCTTTTAAAACTGGTCTATCATAAAATTTACAAACTTTTATCAATTCCATCATATTAAATCGCCACTATTCTTTATTAAACCATACCATCCTTTTGATTTAATGTTTTTAAATAAACTTACAGACATTATTATAGAAATAATAATTAAAAATAGAAATAACATTGAAACACTAAATAAATTAATCGTAAAAATTTCATATTTAAAAAAGGTAAATTTATTGTTTAATATATTGATAATAAGGGATATAATAATTGAAAAAA
>CAZGXD010000126.1:0-1145 GCA_964529625.1 uncultured Muribaculaceae bacterium | reverse complement strand
AAATTATAAATTACATTACATATATAGTTTTTCATCATTGCTTTTTTTATTTTCTTTAAACTATATCCATAATATTCATAAACACAAAATATATGACAATTATAGTTAATGTTTAATTTTAATACTTGATAATAAAAAGCAATCGCAATTATTATTGAAATAATAACTATTGGATATAAAAATACTGAAAGATTATTAAATTGCTCCATAATATCTAAATATTGATTAGGAAATGAACTTATATAAATATTATTTTCATTTACCTTATTATTTGAAAATTCTTTATAGGTCTTTAACAAACCTTTAAAGTTATTAAAATAAACATAATAAACCATTTTATTTACATTTTGTTCATTATATCCAATAATATCATCATCAATATATCTTTCTGTAAATTTTCCACTTATAAAATATTTACTATCAATATTTTCTATTTGAACTTGACCTGATTTAAAATACTGTTTTTCTATATTATCAAATTGTTTAAATATTCCTACTACCTTAAACTCATTTACACCATCTGGGGTTTTAATATTAATTGAATCACCAATTAAACTTTTCATATTTTCAAAGTCATACTTTAAGGCCATATCATACCCTAAAATTACTTCATTGTTATTTTCAAAATAATTTCCATATAATAAATTGTTTATAAAAGGAAAATTTTCTGAATTTGATGATAAAGTAATTAAATCAGTAGAAAAATTTAGGTTCCCGACAAATCCTTCTTCGCTCACTGTTTCTAATGGAATATTTAATGAATATACAAATGAAACTTCTGATATTCTTTCGGTTTTAAAAAGAGCATTACATAATTGTTGATTATTGTCTAAAGGACAATACATTGTTAAATAATTAATATGATATTTATTTTGAATTGTTTTTAATAATTTTCTTTCTGCATTATAACAAAAAAAGGTAATCAAAATACTAATTAAAAATACTAAACGTAGTAAAATATTAATTTTTTTAGTTGTATTATTATATCCATTTTGTTTTCTAACATATTCATACAAGTTTTCAACAGTATAATTATTAATGTTTTCATGAATTGAAATAGTATTTTCACTTAATTTATTATTATGATATCTATCTAAATTTTTAAAATTAATTATTTCATCACAATAATTTAAAATTTCAACATC
>CAZGXD010000125.1:0-3050 GCA_964529625.1 uncultured Muribaculaceae bacterium | reverse complement strand
CTAAAGATTTTAATGAAGTTATTAATGAAATTAGAGAAGTTTCTAAAAAAATAGAAAATTATGGGTTTTATGTTGATTTAGATGAATTAGATTTTGGGGATAGTTATCAGATTATTTTTAAAATTAATAAAAATTAAACTGCTTTCGGGCAGTTTTTTTAAGAATTATTAATAAAAAACAATTATAAAAAGATAGGGGGTTAAAAATGAGATTTGAATTAAATTCCAAATATAAACCAGCCGGTGATCAACCGAAAGCAATAAAAGAATTAGTTACTGGTTTGAAGAAAAATAAAAAACATCAAGTTTTATTAGGTGCAACAGGGACTGGAAAAACGTTTACCATTGCTAATGTTATTGAAAGAGTGCAAAAGAAAACACTCGTTTTAGCCCATAACAAGACTTTAGCTGGTCAATTATACAGTGAATTAAAAGAATTATTTCCCCATAATAGGGTTGAATATTTTGTTTCATATTATGACTATTATCAACCAGAAGCATATGTTGCTAAAACAGATACCTATATTGAAAAGGATGCTGCTATAAATGATGAAATAGACGAATTAAGACATTCGACTACTTCAGCCCTTTTAGACCATAATGATGTAATTGTAGTTGCTTCCGTTTCTTGTATTTATGGAATTGGAGAAATAGATGAATATAGAAATAAAATTTTAACCATCAGAGAAGATGAATTAGTTAATAGGGATACAATTATTGAGAAATTAATAGAAATGTTATATGAAAGAACTCATTTTGATTTAAAGAGAGGTAGTTTTCGGGCAAGGGGAGATGTTTTAGAAATTGTTCCGATAAGTAAAGATAATGAAGGAATAAAAATTGTTTTTTTTGGTGATCAAATAGAAAAAATAAATACGTTTGATCTTTTAACAGGTGAAATAAAAAACAATAAAAAAGTAATTAGCATTTTCCCAGCTAGTCATTTTGTTACTAGTGAAGAAAACTTAAAAATAGCTATTTCTAATATTAGGAAAGAATTAGAAGAACAATTGATTAAATTTAAACAGGAGAATAAGTTATTAGAATATCAAAGATTATCAGAAAGAACTAATTATGATTTAGAAATGTTAACTGAAACTGGTTTTTGTCGGGGAATAGAAAATTATGCTCGTCATATTGCCCTAAAGGGGGAAGGAGAAACTCCAACTACGTTAATGGATTTTTTTTCAAATGATTATTTATTAGTTGTTGATGAATCACATATAACTATTCCACAAGTAGGAGGTATGTATAAAGGAGATCAATCAAGAAAAACAAATTTAGTTGAATATGGATTTAGATTGCCAAGTGCCAAAGATAATCGACCACTTAAATTTGAGGAGTTTGAAAGCAAAATAAAGAATGTTATTTATGTTTCAGCTACCCCAGGAGATTATGAATTAAAAAAAACCAAAGGAAAAATAGTCGAACAAATAATAAGACCAACTGGTTTATTAGATCCAATTGTTGAAGTGAAAACAACTAAAGGACAAATAGATAATATAGTTGCTAATATTTTTAGTCAAATAGAGAAAAAGGAAAGAACCCTAATTACTACTTTAACAATAAAAATGGCTGAAGAATTAACAGCTTATTTAAAAGAAAGGGATATAAAAGTTGCTTATTTACATAGTGAAATAAAAACTTTAGAGAGATTAAAAATAATTAGAGATTTAAGACTTGGAACTTATGATGTTTTAGTTGGAATTAACTTATTAAGGGAAGGATTAGATCTTCCTGAAGTTAGTTTAGTTTTAATTTTAGATGCTGATAAGCAAGGATTTCTTCGTAGTTATAAAAGTCTAGTTCAAACGATTGGAAGGGCAGCTAGAAATGTTAATGGAAAAGTAATAATGTATGCTGATAATCTTAGTATAGCAATGGAACAAGCAATTAAAGAAACTAATCGAAGACGTTTAATTCAACGAGAATATAATTTAAAAAATAATATTGTTCCTAAAACAATTATTAAAGAGATTAGAGATTTAATTAGTAGTAATAAAGAATTGGAACAAATTGAAACTAAAAAAATGAAAAAGAGTGAAAAACAAGCCTTAATTAAGAAACTTGAAAAGGAGATGAAAGAAGCAGCAAAAGATTTTGATTTTGAAAAAGCAATTGAATTAAGAAATATATTGTATGAAATGAAAGGTAGTTAAAAAATTAATTGTAATCTTTTTTTAAATATTATATAATTAAAATATCAAATACAAAATACAAAGGAGATGATAGTGTGAAACAGATAATAATAAAAAAACAATCCAAAACAATAAATACCTTTTTTGATTGGTTAATACATATGATAGGTTATGCCTTAATATTAATTGCAATATCGTTAATTTTTAAAAAAACAATTCATATAGATAATAGTTATTTTGGATTTTGGGGTTTGGTTTCAGCAATGCTAATTTATATATTAAATAAAACAATCAAACCGATTTTAGTATGGTTAACATTACCAATTACAGGCTTAACTCTTGGTTTGTTTTATCCTTTTATAAATGTTTTTATTTTAAAAATGGTTGACTTTATTTTAGGAAGTCATTTTGAAATACAAGGCTTATTTATGAGTTTTATAGTAGCCATTTGTATTTCTATCATGAATTTATTAATGAATGGGTTAATTATTGATACTATAATAAGGAGGGATATTTAATGAATCCTATTTTATTAGATTTAGGGATTATTAAAATTTATTGGTATTCAATTGCAATTTTATTAGGGTTATTAATAGGGGGAACAGTAGCCATAAAAGAAGCTAAAAAGTGGTCAATTGATGAAGACTTTATGCTAAATTTATTTTTTTATTTAATTCCATTTTCTATAGTAGGGGCCAGAATATATTATGTTGCTTTTAATTTCTCATATTATCAAAATAATATAATAGACATTATCAAAATATGGGAAGGTGGCTTAGCAATTCATGGTGCAATTATAGCGGGTCTCTTATTTATTATAGCTTATTGTAAAAAGTATAAAGTTAGTACTTATCGATTATTAGATATATTGGTGGTAGGATTATTAATCGGTCAAGCGATAGGACGTTGGGGC
>CAZGXD010000124.1:0-3087 GCA_964529625.1 uncultured Muribaculaceae bacterium | reverse complement strand
ACAATTTATTTGAAAATTACATTAACGATCGAGAATTATATCAAACTGTTTATCCGATTATCTTAGCTAAATTAGCAATATATTCATTAACTTCAAAAGATAACTCTGATGATAAAGAAAAAGATTCTGATGATAAAGAGGAAAAACTTGATTATTCTACGATAAAAAGGCTAACCACTATTAAATCTTATTTAATTGCTAAAATGCTTGCTGAGCAATATAAAAAGGATAAAATAAATGGAATGAAAACAATTAAAACTTTAATAAAAACTCCATTCTTAGAGAATGAAACTCCTAATTTTGAATTTTTAAATATATCAAATGAAGATATTTTAGAAAAAAGTTTAAATTACTATCATTCAAAAAATAAAAGTTTATAAAAATTTAGCAGTATTTTTATATAAAAAGATATCAGCATCAGTATAGCCAGGACTAGATAAATCTAAATTTAAATGTTCACCCATATTTTTAAATAAATACATAAATTTAATCAAATTAAGAAAATTATTTTCTAACTCATCACTACTTAATTTATCAAAAATTATAATATTTTTATTATAGTTTTGTAAATATTTAAGTAGTTTTTTTTGATAAGTTGTTTTTTCATAATTTAAAATAATAGTTAAATCAGATGGATAATCTCGATAAGTAATAAAACGTCCATGACTAAAATCCTTTTTTTCATGACAAGATACCCGGCCTAGACCTGATTCAATCATTTTAGATTCAATATCTTTGGCATTTATTAAAACCTCATAATCATAGAAAACATCAATTAGCATTCCCCTTTTTAAATTAGAAAATTGATAATCTATATTTTTAAACCAATCAAAATTTAGTAATTTTTCATCATTAATTAAATAATAACAAGGTATTAAAATCCCAAGTATAGAGATAAAACCCCTGTTTTTAGGAAACTTTGAATGATAAGACAAAATATGATTATAATCACTGTCTTTCATTTGATTATTAGTAATTATAATAGTCTTTAAATTCTTTTTCTTTGCTAGTTCTAAAGCCTGTTTAATATCATTAGTTTTTCCACTATAACTACATAAAATTAGATTCTTTATTTTATCTAAATCATAATTTAAAATATCTCTTGGATAAATAAACTGAGCTTGTTTATAATTTCTCTTTAAATACTTAGTAATAAAAGAAGCCGTTATATATGAAGCCCCAGTTCCAACCACTAAAGTTTCTCCTTCTAAACTATCAATTACCTTTTTATAATCCTTTTTGAAATCAGCATTAACTTCTTTTATTTTTATTTCAAGATCTTTTATTTCTTTATTTAATAAGTTTAATTTTTTTTCAGTTTTCTCTTTTTTTAAATCTCCACAACTCAAACATCTATCATCATCAAATAAATTATTTATTATTTCCTTTTGTAAATATCCTGTTCCTCCAAAGGTAGTTATTACTGCTTCTACTCTTTCTTTAGTATATTGTTCTAAATCATTAAAAAATTTAGTTTCATTCTCAATGTTTTTCAAATAAGCAGCAATTGTTCCGGCTAAAAAAGCGTCTCCAGCCCCACAAGTATCTTTAACATTAGATATTTTAAAATTAATATGTTTGTTTTTTATGGTTTCATGATCTTGATAAGTAATATAAGTTCCCTCACTTTCATTAGTCGTAATTAAATACTTTGAACCAATTATTTTATATAGTTCATCTAAAGTTGTTAACGATAATTTATTCATAATAAATTTTACTACTTTTCCATTTATTTGCACAAAGGTATAAGGTAAATATAAACTAGATTTTAATTCCAAGGAAGTTAAAAATTTTAGTTTTCCTATATAACCAAGATCAAAGACAACTATTTTTTTATTATCCTTTAATTGATTAGCAACTTTAATCCTATTTTTACTTATGTTATCAAAAATAGCACAGTCAAGCTGATTTAATTGATAATCAGTTCTTATTTCTTTACTATCAAAACCATGTTTTTTTAAACACAAGGGACAAGTTGTTGTTTCCTTTGTTTCTAATTTACTATTATCATAACTAATATTAACAAAAATAAGATTTGTTTTTCCCCTTTTTATTAACAAATTATCAATATTAATCTTTAATTGATTTAATCTTTTTAAAATAATTTCTCCAAATACATCATTACCAACCCTACCATAAACAAAACAATTATAATTATAAGTTGTTAAATTTTTTAAAACATTAAATGCTGTTCCCCCAGAAGTATAATTATATCTTTCTTTATTAATACTAATAATATCCATTACTCCATCACCAAAGGCTCCAATATTATAATTTTTTTTCATTTTCCCACCTCATATTAAGAATAACATAAGAAAAGGTAGTAAACGGTCTCTTCATTAATCATTATAACTTTCTTCTTTTATTTCTAAATCAATAATCCTTGATAATGAAAAATGTCTTATTTCTCCCCTTAATTCACAAAAGGCTGAAATATACCAATCATCGTTATAAAGAAATAAATGACAAGGATGAACTATTCTTTCTTTTCCTGTTTTATCAAGTAATAAAAAGTTAATCCAAACCTTTTTCTTCTCTTTAATCGCTTTCGATAAAAGATTATATTTATTTAAATTATTAGTATCTTTTAAAGTTGTTGAAGCTGATTTTATTAAGGTTGATTTATAAATGTTAGTTACTTTATTCATTAATATTTCATATTCTCTTAAAAAACTAAAATCCTTTTTTTCTTTTAAAATATTATATACTTGATTAAGCAATATAAGATCATAACTACTAAAACCAATTTCTGGAATTAAAATATTAGTATTTAAGATATAACCCCCATATGGTCCTCTAATTGAATCTATATATATTCCAGCCATTTCTAAATCTTGCTTATAAACTCGAACCATTCTTTCTGTTACTTCTAATCTTTCTGCTAATTCAGAAATACTATATTTTCTATTATTACTTAATAATTTTAGCATTACTAAACTATTTGATAATTTACTCATAACCCACCTAACTTTCTTTAATCATTATATATTTTAAATAATTAATTACATTTTTCCTTTAAAGAAAAATAACTTTTTTACAACTGGAGAATAATTAATATCAGATAAATCCTTTTTTTGTTGTTCAGCA
>CAZGXD010000123.1:0-3091 GCA_964529625.1 uncultured Muribaculaceae bacterium | reverse complement strand
ATTATTTTAACTTTTGATGATGGTCTTAAGAATAATATAAGAATCATAGGATTAGATGATAAGGGGGAACTTATTATTGATTCTAAATCAGCTGTTGGAATATTAGAAAAATTTAAAAATAAGTACCCTGATTTTAAGGTAACAGCTACTTTTTTTCTTAATGGAGGATTATTTGGACAACCAAAATATAATGAAAAAATATTAAAATGGTTAATTAATAATGGTTATGATATTGGTAATCATAGTTATGGGCATGATTATTTAAATAAAATAAGTCCTCAAGCAGTTTCAAAAACAATTGGAAGAATGTATTATCTGTTAGGGGACATAATTAAAGATAAATATGTAAATATAGTCGCTCTTCCTTTCGGACTACCAAGTACTCAAAGTCATGAAAATTTTGCTTCTATTTTAGAAAGTACTTATGAAGAAGTTACTTATAAAACTAAAGCCGTTTTAAAAGAAGCTTGGGAAAGTGAATTATCACCGTTTCATCAAAATTTTAATCCTTTATTTTTAAAAAGAATTCGGGCTTATGATAATTTGGGAAAAGAATTTGATATTGAACACAATTTTAAATTGATAGAAGAAATTAGATATATTTCTGATGGGGATAAAAATACAATTGTTATTCCTAAAGAAAAAAGGGATAAGATAAGTGAAAAAGTTAAATTAGAAGTAATTGAATATTAAGGGAGTTGAAAAAATGAAATTGAATAATAAAGGGTTTGCGATTACGGGTATTGTTTATTCAGCATTACTTTTATTCTTAGTTTTATTGGCAGGAATATTAAGTATGATGGCAACTCGTAAGGTTATCTTAGATAAAATAAAAAAAGAAATAGAATATAATTTAAATAAATAATATTTTCATTTAAAGGAGACTTTTATGTTAGAAAAAAAATATAATCATCAAGAAGTTGAAAAGAATAAATATGATAATTGGAAAAATAATGGTTATTTTAAAACTGGTCAATTATCAAAGACTCCTTTTTGTATAGTAATTCCTCCTCCTAATGTAACAGGACGACTCCATTTAGGGCATGCGTGGAATGTAACCCTTCAAGATATTATTATTCGTTATAAAAAAATGACTGGTTTTGATACTCTATGGTTGCCAGGAATGGATCATGCTGGAATTGCTACTCAAGCAAAAGTTGATGCTAAATTAAGAGAACAGGGATTAAAACCACGTGATATGGATCGAGAAGAATGGTTGAAGCAAGCCTTTTTATGGAAAGAAGAATATGCAACTAATATTAGAGAACAATGGGCTAAACTGGGTCTTTGTTTAGATTATACTAAAGAAAGGTTTACATTAGATGAAGGATTAAATCATGCTGTTAATCATGTTTTTATAACTCTATATAACAAGGGCTTAATTTATCGAGGGGAAAGAATTATTAATTGGGATCCTACTCAAATGACAGCATTATCAAATGAGGAAGTAATTCATAAGGAAACAAAAGGTGATTTTTATTATCTCAAATATTATCTTGAAGATTCTTTGGATTATTTAGAAGTAGCAACGACGAGACCAGAAACAATTTTTGGAGATGTTGCCGTTGCTGTTAATCCTAAAGACAAACGTTATCAGCATTTAATAGGGAAAAGGGTAATTTTACCGTTAGTTAATAAAAAAATACCAATTATTGAAGATTGTTATGTTGATTTAGAATTGGGAACTGGTGTTGTTAAAATAACTCCAGCTCATGATATTAATGATTTTGAGATTGGAAAAAGACATAATTTAGAGCCAATAATAGTTATTAATCCTAATGGGACAATGAATGAAAAAACTGGTATTTATAATGGACTAGATCGATTTAAATGTAGGGAAGAAGTAATAAAACAATTAAAAGTAGAAGAATTATTAATTAAAACAGAAGAGATTATTCATGCAATTGGTTATTCAGAGCGAAGTAATGTTATTGTGGAACCCTATTTATCAAAACAATGGTTTGTAAAAATGAGGTCACTTGCTAATAAAGTTTTAGATACTCAAAAAGATAAAGAAATAAAAGTAAACTTTATTCCTCCTAGATTTGAAAAAATATTAAATCATTGGATGGAAATAACTTATGATTGGTGTATTTCAAGACAATTATGGTGGGGACATCGGATTCCTGCTTGGTATAAAGATGATGAGATTTATGTTGGATATGAAGCCCCTAAAGAAGAGGGTTGGGTTCAAGATAATGATGTTTTAGATACTTGGTTTAGTAGTGCCCTTTGGCCTTTTAGTACTTTAGGATGGCCTGAAAATACAGAGTTGTTAAATCGATATTACCCTAATAATGTATTAGTAACTGGATATGATATAATCCCTTTTTGGGTTTGTCGAATGGCTTTTCAAGGATTAGAATTTATGAAAGAACGTCCTTTTAAGGATTGCTTAATTCATGGTTTAATTCGTGATAAAGATGGCAATAAGATGAGTAAAAGTTTAGGCAATGGGGTTGATCCAAATGATGTTATTAATGAATATGGAACTGATGCTTTAAGATTCTTTTTAGCAACTACTTCAGCCCCTGGTCAAGATTTGCGTTTTGATGACACCAAGGTCAGGGCAACTTGGAATTTTATTAATAAATTATGGAATGCGGCTCGATTTGTAAGGCTTAATTTAGAAGATTATCAAGGCTCAGAAATTGATCTTGAAAATTTATCTTCTAGTGCTAAATGGATTTTAGATAAACAAAATAAACTTATAAAAAAAGTAAAAAATCATATGGAAAAGTATGAATTTAATGTTGTTGGACAAGAATTATATAATTTTATTTGGAATGATTATTGTGATTGGTATATTGAATTATCTAAAATTGAGATGAATCAACAAACTAAAAATGTTTTATTGCTAGTTTTAAAAAATATTTTAAAAATGCTTCATCCCTTTATGCCATTTGTAACCGAAGAAATATATTTAAAATTGCCTCACGTATATGAATCCATTATGATTAGTGAGTATCCACAATTTAAAAAAGAGTATTCTTTTAATAAAGATGTAAATACTATCAATAGGGTTATTGAAATCATCACCAAAATTAGAAATGTTAAAAATGATAAAAACATTACTTCTAATATTTTAATT
>CAZGXD010000122.1:0-3102 GCA_964529625.1 uncultured Muribaculaceae bacterium | reverse complement strand
CTCTAAAATTATCCCGAAGATCATTTACATTTTTATTAGGTTTTAACTTAACAATTGTTGCTCGATCAAGTTCATAAAAATCAAAAATATTTTTATAATCCCTTTCAAATTGAATGGTTTTATTTTTATAAAAGACTAACGTTGTATTAATCCCTCTTTTTTCTAATTCTAATGCAACTTGATACCCATATTCCATTGCTTGTTTATAAGATATCTCATTAGCTGTATTACTTTCAATTAATTCTATCAAGCCATTTGGAACAATATCTTCTAAATATAAAAACATATCTAGCCCCCCTTAATATATAAAAAACTATTATATAATTATTTTCTTTTAAACACTTTTTTTATAACGCCTTTATCTGTTACTTCAAAGTAACCATGTGTTTCTTGTGCTTTTGATGCTATTCCTAAGCCTGGTCTTGTTTCAATTGCCTTTTTACTTGTAATTATTACCTTATCTGTCTCTTTCCAAAAGTTATTTAACTCTTTTAATGTTATCGGTTCCATCAATAACTGTTCATCTTCGTATATTTTAGCATTTAAAATTACGTTAATATCTTCCTCTTCTATAATATATTTTGCTATTTTTACTAATTGATCTGGATTATCAATTCTTTCTAAAATTGTACCAATACTATAAGGTACTTGATAATTCAATTCTGATTCACAAGAAACAATCATATCATCTCGACTATTAAACATAAAAACCTCCCCATTTTATATACACGCCAAACTTAAATATTTATTTTCAATTAATAGAACTTATCAATTATTTTTAAACTACCCATTTTCAATTATTTTTCTTTTTATAACTTTAATAAGCAACTTTTCTTCCTCTTGTTGTATTTTCATTTGTAAGGATTCAGCTGTTTCAAAAGTTTCAACTTCAATGATACTTTGTTCTATGATTGCTCCAGTATCAAAATTATTATCAACATAATGAATTGTTGCACCAGATATTTTAGAATTTGATGAAATAACAGCTTTATGAACATTAATACCATACATTCCTACCCCACCAAAACTTGGTAAAAGGGAGGGATGAATATTTATTATCCTTTTTGGATATTTATTAACAATTTTATTAGGAAGCAATTTTAAATATCCAGCTAAAATAATAAAATCAATATTATTTTGCTGTAATCTCTCAATAATTTCACTTTCATTGTTTGTTGAAATTACATTTATCCCTGCAGTTTGTGCTATTTTAACTCCATTACAACTCTCGTTACTACTAATTACTAATTTAATTTTTAAATTTATTTCTCCATTATTAGAAGCTTTTATTATTCTTTTTAATAAAGTTCCTTCCCCAGATATAAATATTGCTATATTACTCATTCTTATCACTACAATTATTATAACAGAAAAGATAATCTTTTTATATACAAACATGAGGAATTTTAAAAACAAATTAAAAAAGATTAAGTCTTTTCCTAATCTTATAATTACTATTACGTGATATAAAGTTATAAGTGATAAATTTTTAAATATTTTGTTTTTACTTATTTCACTTTTTTTAATTGATATGATTCATTACTTGGATTTTTTAATTGATATTTTTCATCATAATAATCTTTAAAAGAATTTATTGCCATCCCAATCGGATCATCATTATCATTTAAGGATAAACCTTTTTCCTTTAAAGCAATATTAAAACTATTTCTTAACATTGCAATTTGCATGCCTACTACTATTACTTTTTCATTTTCTTCAAATATTCCATCAAGTTGTAATCTATATCTGTTTTGAAATACATAATAGTGCCTTCTCCAAGAATCATTTAAATATTCCTTTCCATCAAAATCATCAATATAAATAGCCATATTGATTGGTATTGATGATCGCAATATTTTTTTAAATTCTTCAATATCTTCATAACCAACTCCTAATGAACACAAACTATGATCTTCAATTTGTCCGACAGTACATGCAAGTAGTTGTTCCTTTCCTACATAAAAAGCCATTTTTAATTCCCCCTTTCTTATAATCTCAAAATTTGAAATTAGCATGGAAATCTCAAAAAATTCCCAAATTTTAATTTTTTATCGTATGATTTCATCTTCCCCCATCATTTAACAAAGGACTAATTTTAGATAGTATCCTATACCATTTTAAACGTCATAATGGCATTAATCCTCAATTCCTTCTAAAAAGAAATTACACAACTTTTCATAGTTATCTTGACTATTTAAACAAGTGTCAATTAAATAATTTTTTTCATTATGTAATTGATATTCTTTCATTCCTCTAATATAAAAACTTTTATTTCTATCTTCAATATAGAATGGCATTATATTATTTACTAAACATTCTCTAAACATAATCATCCTACCAACTCTACCATTACCATCTTGAAATGGATGTATTTTTTCAAACCTAACATGGAACTCAATAATATCTTCCACAGTTTTTTGATTAATATTACAATACCATTCAAGTAATTCTTCTACATTTTTAGAAACATCTTTTGGTTCTGAAGTTTTAATATCTCCTACATAGTTTTTAAGTTTCTTATAATCACCAACATTAAACCACTTTTTTTCATCATCTGTCAGGGTTCCATCTTTCAATATAAAATGATATTTTTTTATCATGTTTGTATTTAATGGTTCTTCTATACTATCTAACATATATTTAAAAAGTGAAAAATGGTTTTTAGTTTCAATCATATCTTTTAATACAATAACCTTATCATCTGTTACCAAAACTGTTCCCGTATCAAAAATACTTGCAGTTTCATCTGATGTAATAGCCGAACCCTCAATATAATTTGTGTTATAAGTAAAATCCACTTGTGTTTTATGATATAAATTCCCAGATAAATTCATTTTTCTTTGCTCAATTAATGCATTTTTTATAGTTTTTATTTTCATTTTGATCCCCCTTTTAAATTAAATTTAATAATAGATTCTTCTATTTTAATTATTTCTTTATAAAATGATTTCCTTAGCCCAATACTTATTGCTTGATATATAAGCATAAATATTACTAAATATTTTACTGTTGTTAAATTTCTACTAATGGATGGATAAAAAAACTGGTGTGGGTTATACCAAATAAGACAGTTTTTATAAAAGATATATATGTAATAAAATA
>CAZGXD010000121.1:0-3167 GCA_964529625.1 uncultured Muribaculaceae bacterium | reverse complement strand
CTTAATAAAATACATCTTTTAAATATAGTCCTTCGGGATTCGCCGTTTTTCCAGCCTTACGTCGATCTTCTGATTTTAAAATATGAATAATATCTTCACTTTTTCTTTTACCTTCACCTATTTCAATTAGTATTCCAATCATATTTCTAACCATATATCTTAAAAACCCAGTTCCAACAAATGAAATTGTTATTTTATTAACATTTTTAAGATCCCTTATTAAATTAGTTTGAACAATAGTTCTAACATAATCATCTTTTTCTTCATCCGTTTTCGAAAAGGCTTTAAAATTATGCATCCCCTCTAAATATTTAAGAGCTCGCTCCATCTCAATAACATCTAATCGTTTATTGTATTGATAAACATAATTCTTTTCAATTGGATCATATTCACCCATATTTATTTTATATAAATATTCTTTTGCTTTAGCATCAAATCGAGCATGAAAATTATCTTTAACTTCAATAATATTTTTAATATAGATATCAGCTGGAAGAAGACTATTTAAAGCCATCGTTAATTTTTCACAAGTAATATCCATTTCTAAATCAAAATGAGCTTTTTGATTTAAAGCATGAACTAAAGCATCAGTTCGACCACTAGCATAAATAGAAACTACTTGATTACTATTAATAGTTTTTAATGCTTTTTCCATTTCCCCCTGAATAGTTTTTGCTCTTGCTTGCTTTTGATAGCCTTTATATTTATTTCCATCATAAGCAAACGTCATTAAATACTTCATCGTCCTACCTCTCTAATTACTAATAATAACAAAATAATGGCATGAGTTAAAAACATATAGGTATCAAAGAAACTCCATTTATTCATTCTAAAATTAGTTCTTTTTTTATTAAAATTATATAATCTTAATTCCATTGAATTTGCTAATTCATCAGCCCTTTTAAAAGAAAAAATAAACATTGGTAATAGCAAGGATTTAATTCCAGTTAATTTATCTTTTATTTTAGAATTATTGTAATCTATACCCCGACAAGTCTGGGCTTTCATAATTTTATTAGCTTGATCAATAATCGTTGGTATAAAACGCAGGGCTAAACTCAATGTTAAGGCCATCTTATTTACTGGGATACCAATTAAACGAAGAGGAGTAAACAGAAGTTCTAACCCATAAGTTAATTCTGTTGGTGGGGTAGTTAAGGTTAAGATTGTTGTATATAAAACTACTAGAACTAATCGCCCAATCATTATTATTGTGGTTATATAATTAACTTTAAAAATTAAATTAATAATTATTATAAAGATAATTAGAAATCTTAAACTTTTAATAGTATTAAAATAAATTTTTAAAGGAACATTTGACATTAAAAGAATAAGAAAAACAAATAAAGTTATTAATCCAATAAAAATTAAATCATTAGTTAAAAACATTAGGGTTGCAAAAATAACCGTACAAATAATTTTTGATAAAGGGTTCATCCGATGAATTCTCGATGCGATAGGATAATATCTTCCTATTTTAATATTATTTAGCATAGCGATATATATCCTTTATTAAATCATTAATTTCATCCCTATATCCTAATTTAATTTGCTTTTCTTTTAAAACTTGATTGGTAAATTCAATTATTTTGGGAACCCCTATCCCATATTTCAATAATGTTTCAACTTGAGTAAAAACTTGGTATTTATCTCCTTCTAAGACAATTTTTTTATCATTGAGGATAAATATATAATCCACTAATTTGTGCAAAAAGTCAACGTCTTGAGTAACAATAATTATTGTTTTATGATATCTATTTTTAAGTAATTTAATAAGTCTTATTAAATTGTTTTTACTATTACTATCTAATCCAACTGTTGGCTCATCTAAAATAATTACTTTAGGATTAAAAACTAAAATTGACGCAATCGCAACTTTTCTTTTTTCACCATTGCTTAACACATGGGGATTCTTTAATAAATAATCATCATTAAGTCCGACCATTTTTAAAGCATCACTAACTCGTTTATTAATCTCTTCGGTTTTATAATTAAAGGTCTTTAAACCAAAAGCAACTTCATCATAAACAGTTTGATTAAAAAATTGATCTTCAGGAAACTCAAAAACAAGTCCAACTTTAAATCTAAGAAGACTAATATTAACAATTTTACTTTTTCTTTCTATAAAACAATTATCAATTTTAATATGCCCGGAAGTTGGAACAATTAATGAAATTATCATTTCAATAATGGTTGTTTTTCCACTTCCACTTTTACCAACTATTCCATTAATTTTGCTTTTCTTAATTTCTAAATCTAGATCTTTTAATACTTCTTTTTTTAATGGTGTTTTTTCATTATAAATAAATCCAACTTTATTAAACTTTATTTCCATAATAAATTCACCATCTTATCCATATCAAAAACAATTTCATCTACTAAATCATAATACATTAATTTTAATGATAAATCAGCCATAAAAGGAATATCAAGTCCCATTCGAGTAAATGTTTTTTCTTCTTTAAAGACTTCCTTTTTTTTACCATTTAAAATGATTTTCCCTTTATCAAGTAAAATTACATCATGACCATAAATTGCTTCTTCAACATCATGAGTTATATTAATAATGGTAATTCCTTTTTCTTTGTTTAATTTAGTTAAAATATTTAATATATTTTCACGTTCTACATAATCAATTCGATTAATAGCCTCATCTAATACTAAAATTTTTGGTTCTAAAACAAGAATGCTAGCAAGAGCAATTAATTGTTTTTGGCCACCACTTAATTCAAACGGATTTTTTTCAAACAAATCAGTTATCTTTAAATATTGTCCGACTTCTATTATTTTTTCTTTAATCTCACATTTATTTAACTCTAAATTTTCAAGGGCAAAAGCCATTTCATCCATTACTGTTTCAGCGACAAAAGTATTATCAGGATATTCAAAAATAACTCCTATCATTCTTCTTATTTGTTTTAAATTATCTTCATTTTTCAAAACATTATTAACTACAATTTGACCATCAGCTCTTAAAAGCCCAACTAAAATTTTAACAAGGGTACTTTTACCCCCACCATTTGGTCCGACAATAGTTGTCCATGTTCCTTTTTTTATCGTTAAATTAAAATTTTCAAAAAGAGAATTATTATCATTATACTTAAATGTTAAATCTTTAATAACTAATATATTCTCCATAATAGCAACAACCTCCATTGCACAGTTAT
>CAZGXD010000120.1:0-3199 GCA_964529625.1 uncultured Muribaculaceae bacterium | reverse complement strand
ATTTTGCAATGACATTGAATTTACTGTTACTAATATTCAAGAAAAAACAAATAAAGATGATGCAGGAATTAGCAAAGATGAAAAATTAGTCGCAGTTACTTATAAAATAAAAAACAATAAAAAAGAAGAAAAAACATTTTTTAGTTCGGATTTTAAAGTTATTAATCAAGATGGTGAAATAATAAAATCAACTATAGGAGTAATTACTAGCATGTGGAACGGGAAATTTCTAAAAAGTCCTAAATTAACTTCTGGGGGAGAAAAAGAAGGATATTTAGTGTATGTATTAGATAAAGAAGACAACGGCTACACAATACAATACACTTGTGTTTCTAACTTTTTAGAAGATGATGGAATAATAAAAGTAAAACCCAGATAAAGATATTCAATAATATCTTTTTTATTTAAAAGGAGGTTAAGTTGTTAAAAAAAACATTTAAAATTATACTAACACTAGTTGTCACGTTTCTTGTGTCAACTTTTTTTATTGGGAATACATTAAACTTTATTAAAACGAAATATAAATTTCAAATTTTGATAAATCCAATTAAATTGTTCGAGGTTATAAAAACTAATCCTACAAATATATATGGGATTTTTTTATTGTTTTTGTTAATATGTTTATTTGTATTAAATTATTATATAAATTTAAATTACAAAATAAATGAAAAAGATGATATTCCAGATAAAAGTGGAAGCAATGAATACGGAAGTGCTAGATGGGCTAGCGATAAAGACTTAAAAAGGTTTAAAACGTGGAATATAAGTAAACCAATTAAAAGTGGTGGGATTGTTGTAACTTGTAATAATGATAAATTTTATTATGATGATTCAACGAATCACACTTTGGTAATTGGAACGACTGGTTCTGGAAAAACGGTATCTACAATTATGCCTCTTATAATTAATTTAGCAGATGCTTCAGAATCAATGATAATAAATGATTCTAAAGGTGAGCTATTACGTAAAACAAATGATTATTTAATTAATAAAGGATATAAAATAAAAATTATTAACTTGAGGGAACCAACTAACAGTAACTTTTGGAATCCTCTATACTTACCTTATAAATATTATAAAGAAAAAAACCTAGAAAAAACAGTGGAATTAGTAAATGATTTTTCATATTCATTATGTCAAGAAGTAAGTGCTCGTGATCCTTATTGGAGTGAATCTTCGGCTTCTGTGTTATCTGGTCTTTGTTTAGCTTTGATGGAAGATTCAAAAAATAAAGATGAAGTTCATTTTAATAGTATTTATAATTTATTAGTAGAGCATGGAACAAAAACATTAATAACTAAAAAAAATTCGTTAGATGATTACTTTGATTCTAAAGAATTCGGTAATTTAGCAAAAAATTATTATGCGACAGGAGGTTTTGCTAAAGGGGAAACTAGAGCTACAATATTTTCGGTATTATCATCTAAACTTAGAATATTTAATGATGTTGGAATAGCTACCATGACAAGCAATACTGATTTTGAACTAGAAGATATTGGAAAAGAAAAAACCGCAGTATTTTTAGTTATACCAGATGAAAAAGAAGCAAGACATATATTAGGAAGCTTATTTATAGATCAAGCTTACCAAAGCTTAGTAAAAGTTGCTCAAGAACAAAAAGATGGGAAACTACCAATTAGAGTTAATTATTTATTAGATGAATTTGCAAATATGCCCCCGATTAAAAGTTTTAGTAATAAAATAACTGTATCAAGAAGCAGAAATATAAGATTTTATTTAATTATACAAGACTTCGATCAGTTAAAAGAAAAATATAAAGAGCAAACCGGTACTATAAAATCCAATTGCAATAATTGGATTTATTTATTAACATCAGATAATGATACAGCAAAAGAAATAAGCGATAGACTGGGGAAATATACGATTTCATCATCTAGAATATCATCATCAACAAAAATTAATAAAATTGATTTTAATATTAGTAGTGATAAATCCCTTATGGGAAGGGAACTTTTAACACCGGATGAATTAATGAAATTTAAACTAGGAGAAGGAATATTTATGCAAACTAGATTAAATCCAATTAAAAGTAAATTTTTACAAATTGATGACTATCCCATTAAAATAATTGAAAAAAAATATATAGTAAAACAAGCTAAATATAAACATAAACTGTTTGATTTAGATAAATTTAGAGAACAATTAAATATTAAAAAATATAAAAAGGAAAACGCTGATATAGATATAATTTATGATCCAGCATTAAATAAAACAGTTAGGAGGAGTGCTAAATGAAAGATAAATTAAAAGAATACTGTGATTTGACATATAAAATGAGAAACAATAATGAAAAAGAAATAAAAAAAGAAATACAAGATATCTTAGCAAATTTAAGGCAAGAAATGATTAAAAAATTTAGTAATGAAAGTGATATTAAAACTTTTTTAGATAATATACCATATATGAATAACTACTCTTATAATAATCAAGTATTAATTAATGCCCAAATGCCTAGTGCTAAATATGTAACATCCTTTTTAAATATTAAAAAAATGGGATATAGGGTAAATAAAGGAGAAGAAGGAATCAAAATACTGGTTCCTTCTTTTTTACGATTAGTTAAATGTAATTTTAATAATAAAGAGGAAATTAAGTTTTTAAATCAATTGTCAAAAGAAGAACTAAAAAAATATAAAGATCCTAAAGATAATGATATTCTTTTTTATAAAGATGCTTTAACTCATTTTAAAGTAGGTACTGTGTTTGATTTAACTCAGACAAATATGCCAACACAAAAAATTGAATCAACATTAAATCCGGTTTTAGAACATGATAGTGCAAATGAAATAATTGATATTTTTATTAAAGCAATTTACAAAAACGGTTATAAAGTAGAGTATGAAAAAATAAAAGATGGTGCAAAGGGATATTGCAATCTAGAAAAGAAAATACTAATTTTAAAAAAGGACCTAGGGAATTTAATGAAATTAAAGGTTTTAATTCACGAATACGCTCACGCACTAGCGCATAATCATTTAAAGAATGATAATTTAGAGTATCAAAAAAATAGATATAAATACGAAACAGAAGCAGAAGGAATCGCTTACAGTGTTTGTAAATTTTTAGGGCTTGATACAGGAGATTATTCATTAAATTATTTATATCGATGGAGTAAAGAAAAAAATTATAAAGAATTAGACAATTCTCTTGAAACGATAGTAAAAGAAAGTTCTAAAAT
>CAZGXD010000119.1:0-3210 GCA_964529625.1 uncultured Muribaculaceae bacterium | reverse complement strand
TTTTCTTTTCTTTTGAAATAACAAATAATAAACATCAGTATATCTTTTTATTGACATTCCATAACTGGCTAATTCCTTTTCTAATTCATAATTAGCAAATGGTTCCATTAAGGTATATAATTCTCCTATTATCCCAATTTTCAAATACTTTTTAGGTCTATTTATTTTTACCCTTTTTATTTTTCTGAAATAATAACGGTATCTAAGATATAAATCAATCATTGTTTTTGCCTTTGAAAAACTTGTTAACATTTGGTCTTGTAATTTGGAAAAACTACTTGGCTCAACTTCAAAACCAACTCTTTGACGAACATAATCATCTACTTTATCCATATATTTAACCATTTTTATTGTTATTAACAAGTAATAGATTCCCTTAAATAAATTAAAGTTTGAATCTATTTTTTTAATTTCTTTTATTATTTTTTTAAAATCACTTTTCCCTTTCGTCATAAAATTAATAAAAATAAAATCATAGCCCAAATCTTTTAAAATTTGGTCTTGTAATTCACTATAATATCCATAACGACAACCACCACCAGCTTGAATTAAAACATTAGCCCCTTGCTCTAAAGCTTCGATTAAGGTTCCAAGGGTATATTTAAAAGGAGTACAGACAAATTCAGGGCTATATCTAACTCCTAGTTCAACTGTTTTATTAGTTATTTTAGGAACTTCCATTATTTCTGCATCTAAGGTTTTTTTTAACAAATATTTGGCTGGAAAACCATATTGACCCATTTGGGGAAAGGCAATTATTTTTTTAGATGATACTTTTTTCTTGTTCAATGATATCAATAAAACTTTCTATTCTCATTTCAATTCCAGCAATTGAATCAAGATCATCAATGACTAAATATAAATAAGGACTTTTGATTTTTCGAATCACTAATTCATTTACTAATGAATCAGGTCCACAAGGAAAAACTGATAAAAATATAATTCCAGCTATTTTTTGCCCGACCAATTCAATTGAACCAATTAATTCTTTACTAAATTTCCAATATAAATCTTTTGATAATTTAGAGGCTAATTTATTAGTAATCCTTGGATCAAAATCAGCACCTACTATCCATTCAATATTTAGACTTTCTAAATATTTTAAAATTGGAATTCCTATATATTCATCATAAATATTATAAGGATAACCAATTATTAGAATTTTTGTTTTTGAACTTAATAATTTTTGAAGATTTAGATGATGTTTTCTTTTATAAGCTTTTTCTTGCATTGTTTTGGCATATAAATAAGCTTTTTTAATCTCGATTTTTAATTTTCCTAATTTTTGACCAATTTTATAAAAACCCTTTATTTCAGTTTGTCTTTTAGAAGTTGCAATATTATAATTTAAAATATTAACTTCTAAAATATTATTTATTACATCATATAAACTTAATAAATTAGTACAAGTTTGATTACTAACTCCATAATCTTCTATTCTTGGAATTAAAATAAAATCACATTTATCTACTAAATAATCAACATGTCCAATAAAAACTTTTAAAGCTAAACACATTTCATCTTGGGCTAATCTTATTCCCTTAGCAATAATTTCTTTATTTGTTTTCGGACTTTCAATTATTTCAATATTTAATTTTTCAAAAAAAGAAATCCATAATTCTTTACAATAATAATATGGGATACTTCTTGGAATTCCAATTTTTACCTTGTCCATTATATCTATCACCAATATAAATATATTAACTTTTTTATAATTTATGACAAACAAAAAAATTGTTTTTTTCCTTAAAATGTGGTATACTATTCTAATTTCCTATCGAGGTGAAGAGATGAAAATAAAACAATTAACAATTGAAGAATTTAATAAATTTAAAGATAACTATCCTGAATATTCAATCTATCAAACCGTTGAATATGGTTTAACTATGAACAATCAAGGTTTTCAAACCCTAATTGTTGGCTTAGTAGATCAAAACAATAATATTATTGCTGGTTCAATTTTATTAATTGAAAAACATTTAACTTTTAAATATGCTTATGCCCCACGTGGTTTTTTAATTGATTATCAAGATATCGAATTATTAAAAATATTTACTAATCATTTAAAGAAATTTTTAGCCCATTTGGATATTGTCGCTGTTAAGTTTAATCCAGCAATTCTAAAGGCTATTCATAATCCTAAAACAAAAAATATTGAAACTACTGAACATTATAATAAAATGTTTTCTAATTTAAAAAAATTAAAATTTCATCATTATGGTTACAACTTTTATTTTGAAGCCCTTAAACCCCGTTATGAAGCAATAGTTGAAATTGATAAGCCGTATTATACTTTATTTAAAGGAATAAAAAAGGAATATCAAACTAAAATTAGAAATGCTGAACGAAATGGAATTAAGATACATAAAGGAAAACCTGATGAATTAAAATATATATATTCTCATACTAAAAAGAAGTATCCTAGGAATATGACTTATTTTAACGATTTATATACATTTTTTGATAAAGAAGGAATGATTGATTTCTTTTATGCTAAACTTGATTGTGTTACTTATATTAAAGAAACCCAAAGAAAATATTGTGAAATGGAAGAAAAGAACGAAAAACTTAACAATTTAATTTTAACGACAAATAATCCTAATAAAACCAAATTAATTAATCGTAAGGTTTATTATAATAATGTATTTCATGACTTTAAAAAAAACTTAGTTACTGCTACTAATTTACTTAAAGAAAAAGAAGAAGGAATTATTTTAGCTACTATTATGGTATCAACTTATCGAGATACTGTTTATATTTTGATGGATGGTTATGAAAAGAAGTTTAAAAAATTTAATGCTAAACATTTATTAATATGGAAAATAATGGAAAGGTATTCTAAATTGGGTTTTAAAAAATTTAACTTAGGGGGAGTAAGTAGTCCGGAATTAGAAACAAATAAGTTTAAAGGACTAAATACCTTTAAAATTAATTTTGGGGCTAAAATATACGAATATGCTGGTGATTTTGAGATGATTACTAATAACACCAAATATTTTATATATCGAAATACTTTAACTATTAAAAATATTTTAAAAAAATAAAAGAACGAATTTAATTCGTTCCTTTTTTATTTAATAATTTCTGAGACTACTCCAGCCCCAACTGTTCTTCCACCTTCACGAATTGAAAATTTAGTACCATTTTCAATTGCGATTGGATTAATTAGTTCAACAGTCATTCCAATATTATCTCCTGGCATTACCATTT
>CAZGXD010000118.1:0-3224 GCA_964529625.1 uncultured Muribaculaceae bacterium | reverse complement strand
GCTCGAAAGGCTTCTTTTCTCGCATCCTGAATTATTTTTAAAATTAAGGGTGTTACTATTAGCATTATAAGAGTTAATATTACAATCACAGCTAATAACTCAATTAAAGTAAATCCTTTTTCTTTTTTAAATTCCATTTTTTTCTCCTATCATTAATATTATTATCTTTATCTTGCTATATATTTTTATAATAGCATAATTTAAAGTTTTTAATCCCCTATAGTGCAATATGCATTAAATGATAAGAATGAAAAAAGCTAATTCTTTTATTTATTGAATTAACTTGTTTTAATTATTAACCAAAATGTTTATTTGGTTTTATTCGAACTTTATATTTCTATTATTGTTTTTCCCATTTTGCAATTAAATTTATATTTTCGGTTATTTTAGTATCAAAATCAAACGATCCGCCATCTAAATACCAACCCTTAAACACATATCCTCTTTTTACTAGTTCCTCTGGTTCTAGAATAGTCTCACCTTTTTTTACTCTTTTTATATTAAATCTACTTCCACTATTATGATAGAATCTAACAATAACACTATCTGTTTCTTTAATTTTAATTCCCTCCCATTTTGCAATTAGGGTTATGTTTTTTGTAATATTTTTAATTTAAATCAAAATTTTTCCCATTTAAAAGACCAACCTAAAAGTTTATACCCCTTTTTAAATGGTATTTCGGGAATAAGCTTTTCCCCTTTCAAAACAACTTTATCTGATATTATCGTTCCACCATCACTATCAAATTTTACTAAGTACTCTTTTTTACCACAACCAACTAACATTAAAATTACGATACTAATTATTAAAACTTTCTTTACTCTTGTCATATTTATTATCTAATCTTTCTTATCTTCCTATTTATTAACTATATTATAACACCTTTTAGCATTATTTAAAACTCAATTTGACAGCTAAGGAAAATACCTATCACTATAGCCAATAAAAATATAAAGACTTAAAAATCTATTTAAATTATATATTAATATTTCTAAATTGGTAATGGATTTAAATAACTATTCACGGAAAATTTAAACAAAATAAAAACATACAAAAAATTAATCATTATTAATTTCTTCCTTAATTATTGTTCCAAAATCACCTTGATTAATTAAAAAAGCATTGCCATCATCAGTATCTAAATGACATTCTAAAGAATATGCATCGGATACCTTTAAGGAAACGTTATGCATGATTCCACCTTTAATTCCACCGACTAAAAGACTTACTTTGGTAACATTTTCCAAACCCATTCTTTTAATTTCATTAGGGGTAATATGAATATGACGGGTTGCAATAATACAACCTTCTGATAACTCTATTTCACCACTAGGTCCTACTAAAATAATCGGACTTGAATCTTTAATATCACCAGATTCCCGAACTGGGGGATTTAATCCTAATTTATAGGCATCTGTTTTTGATACTTCTACTTGCGTATAATTTCTAGTTGGTCCTAAAACACGAACTCTATCAATTATTCCTTTGGGTCCTTTTATACTAATAGTTTCTACTGATGCATATTCTCCTACTTGAGATAATTCTTTTAAAATTTCTAAATTATAATCCTTTCCAAATAATAATTCTAAATGTTCTTTTGTTAAATGCACATGACGAACTGATATTCCAATTGGTATTCTCATTATCCTACCTCCAAAAAAATTATAACATACTTCATATTTCGTTTCAACCTACCATATGATAATATCTTCATGGTTTTTACATATTCATTTTGTCATAAAATTCTTTTATTTTAATATATTTTTATAGAAAGGATGAAAGAAATGAACAATGATTATTTTGGAAATAATAATTTCCCTGGTCAACCAATTTTTAGTAATAATCAGCCAACTCCTGACCAAACTACCGTAAACCCTAACTCATCTTCTAATCTTCCCTTTGAAGAGTCTTATATTGAAAATATATTAAGAATTAATAAAGGAAAAAAGGTTGATGTTTACATGAGTTTTCCAGATTCTACTGAATGGCGCAATCGAATTTTTACTGGTATTGTTGAACAATCTGGACGTGACCATATTATTCTAAGTGACCCAACTACTGGAGATTGGTTTTTACTTTTAATGATTTATGTTAATTATATTGAATTCCATGAAAAAATAAATTATATCGTTTGATATAATACTTGAATTTTGCTATAATATTCTTAGGTGAGAATATGGATTTATTTATGTATGTTTTAATATTTATATTTATTATTTGTGTATTTTTAATTTGGTATATTAGCACTTATAATCTCTTTCAAGAGTATATTATTAGAATAAATGAAGCTGAAACTAATATTGATACCATCTTAAGAAAAAGATTTGATTTATTAAATAAATCTATTGGTATTATCAAAGCCAATTGCAATATTGAAGGAGATATCCTTGAAATTATTGTAAAATTGCGCTCTAGAAAACTAACTAATTTTGATTTAGATAGGCAAATTTATGAGGCCATCAATGAATTTAATCAATATCGTGAACAATACGAAGAACTTAAAAATTGTAATGGTTTTACCAAAATTGAAATTGCTCTTAATGATACAGAAGCTGATATTATTGCTTCAAGAAAATATTATAATGATACTATTACTAACTATAATAAATTAACAACTAAATTTCCCTCGAATATGGTTGGAAAACTCTGTTGTTATAAATATAAGCCCTACTTCGATGGAAAAGATATGACTGATGAAATATTAAATGATTTTAAATTATAAAAAAGGAACTTTTCGTTCCTATTTTTTACGCCTAATTAATAAATATAACATTAAAGCACTACTACTTCCAATTGTTAACATCCGATTATAATTTAGGGCTTTTTTATTTGGTAATTCTGTTTCTTCTTCAGGATCAATTCGAATAACATATTCCCCATCTTTAGAATACAAATATTTTTCTCGAGCATATCTTGCTACATAATCAGGATCTTTTAATTTTTTTATTTCTGTTTTTAATTCATCTTCTTCTTCTTTCAGGGCTAATAATTCATTGGTTAAACGTTGTTCTTCTTGTTCTAAACTATTAATATTAACTATATATTGAACTCCAACTATAACAAAATAAAAAATAATTATAATTGAGGTACTTCCAAAAATAACAATTCTTCTTTTAGAACCCTTACTAATTCTACGTTTAGCCATTATTAACCACCTCGCATTAAAATTATATCATTTTTTTTTATAGTTAGCAACTAGTTTTACTGTAAACTCTTTGACTAT
>CAZGXD010000117.1:0-3226 GCA_964529625.1 uncultured Muribaculaceae bacterium | reverse complement strand
AATAGCAACACCCTCCATTGCACAGTTATTATAATATAAATTCTATCTTTTTACAACTTAGATAAATAAAATTGAAAAATATGATTTAAATTCTATCTTTTCTTCGCTTCTATTCCAAAAAACTACATAATTTTACTATTCAAAAACACTTTCTGTATTTCCTATGATATAAAAAGAGAATTTCATTTATTTACACTATCAATTTAATGATTTCATTGACTTTAAACTTAAAAAAGATTATTATATTATTTATGGGAGGAAGAACAATGTTAGTAAATACAAAAAAACTATTAATAAAAGCAAATAATGAAAAATATGCTCTTTGCCAATTTAATATTAATAACTTAGAATGGACTAAATTTATTCTAGAAGCATGTGAAATTAATAAAGCCCCTGTTATTTTAGGAGTTAGTTGTGGGGCTGTAAAATATATGGGGGGATATAATACTGTTTTTAAAATGGTAGAAGGACTTGTAAAAGATTTAAATATCACAATTCCTGTCGCCCTGCATCTTGATCATGGGACAGATTTTAAAGCTTGTAAACAAGCAATTGATGCTGGTTTTACTTCAGTAATGATTGATGCCTCACAAGAACCACTTGATAAAAACATTGAAATAACCAAACAAGTCGTAGATTATGCAAAAAGCTTTAATATTCCAGTTGAAGCTGAAATAGGAATTCTTGGAGGCGAAGAAGACGGAGTCGCGGGAAACATTTTATATGCTAAAGTTGATGATTGTCTTAAAATGGTTAAAGAAACAAAAATAGATTCCCTAGCTCCAGCTCTTGGCAATGTTCATGGAATGTATAAAGGAAAACCAAATTTAAATTTTAAAAGAATGCAAGAAATAAAAGAAAATGTTAAAATTCCTTTAGTCTTACATGGAGCATCAGGACTTTCTGAAACTGATATAAAAAAGGCAATAGATTATGGGATTGCCAAAATAAATATTAATACTGATTTACAAATTGCTTGGTCTAAAGAAATAAGAAATTTCTTAAAGAATAATCCTAATATATATGATCCCAGAAAAATTATTAAAGCTGGAGAAAATGAATTCAAAAAGGTTATTAAAGAAAAATTAATTTTAACAGAAAGTATCAATAAATTTTAACATAAATTAAAACAAAGCCATATAAATATAATAAGGATAATGGAGGTAATTAATGAAACAACTTGAAATTGAGGGTGGTTATCTTTTAGAAGGAACAATAAATATTAGTGGAGCAAAAAACAGTGCTGTTGCCCTAATTCCAGCTGCTTTATTATCTGATGATATGGTAGTTATTAATAATGTTCCTAATATTTCTGATATTGATGCTCTTAATGAAATTCTTACTTATTTAGGGGCGACAGTATCAAGAACAAATAGTACGATTAAAATCAATTCTAAAAAAATTATTAATAAAGAAATCCCTGAAAGTATTTCTAAAAAATTAAGAGCCTCATATTATTTTATGTCGGCATTATTAGGGAAATTTAAACGAGTTGAAATGTTTTTTCCAGGTGGTTGTTCAATTGGAAAAAGACCGATTGATCAAACCCTAAAAGGATTTCAAGCTTTAGGAGCAACAGTAATTGAAAAAGATAATAAATTTACTGTTTTTGCTGATAAATTAATAGGGGGGCATGTTTATTTAGATATGCCTAGTGTTGGAGCAACTATTAACACAATTTTAGCGGCTGTCAAAGCTGAGGGAGAGACAATTATTGAAAATGCTGCTAAAGAGCCTGAGATTGTTAATATTGCTATTTTCCTAAACAATATGGGGGCTAAAATAATGGGGGCTGGAACTAGTGAAATTAGAATTAAGGGCGTTGAAAAATTAGGAAAAGGTTTTGTTGAAGTTATTCCTGATCGAATTGAAGCCGGAACTTATATTATTGCGGGAGCTTTAATGGGAAAAAATTTAAAAATTAATAATATTATTCCAGAACATATTGATAGTCTAATTCTTAAATTAAAAGAAATGGGAGTTAAAATGGAAATTCATGATAACCATTTGTTTATTTCTAAACCAAATAATATTAATCCTATTAACCTTAAAACTATCGGTTATCCTGGTTTCCCTACTGATTTACAACAACCTTTAACTACCCTTTTAACTCAAGGTTGTGGGACTTCTTATTTAGAAGAAACAATTTATGAAAATAGATTTCAAAATATTACCTATTTAAGAAACATGGGGGCTCGAATCGCCCAACTTGATAAACACCATATAAAAATAGATGGTCCTACTAATTTAATTGGAATGACAGTTGAAGCAACAGATTTAAGAGCTGGAGCTTGTCTTGTTTTAGCAGGTTTAATTGCAAATGGGAAAACATATCTTAATAATGCTGAGCATATTTTAAGAGGATATGAAAATATTGTTGGAAAACTTAATAATGTTGGTGCTAAAATAAGAGAGAATGAAATATAATTAAATAGAGTTTAACTCTTTTTTTTTAGGAGATATATATATGAAACTTAAAACCCTTTTAATTGGTAGTATTATTCTTTTAACCACTTTTTTAATTTACTTAACAACACTTGATAAATTAGTCTATTTTGTTGCCCTTGGTGATTCTTTAGCAAAGGGGACAACTCCATATGGTGGAAATGATTATAGTTATAATGATTATTTACGAAATTATATTGCTAACAAAAACATATTAGAAAAATATATTGATGATTTTATTGAAGAAGATTATCGAACTACTGATCTTATTAGGGACATTGAAGATAATCGCCAAATTATAATAAATGATAAAAAACAAACTATTAAAAATGCTTTAATCAAAGCAGATTTAGTTACTCTTTCAATTGGAATGAATGATTTATATTATAAAATTAATACTACTAATTTAGAAACTGAAGATATTTATAATCATATTGATGAAATGATGGAAGATATGGATAAACTATTTAAACTTTTAAGAAAGTATTGTAAGGAAGATATTATTATCTTAAATTATTTTAGACAATCTTCCCTTTTAGAAAATGATAATATAACTGAATTTTTTAATTATGCAAATAATAAACTTCAATTAAAAAGTAAAGAGTTTAATATTCATTATTTAGAAATAAATAAAATCCTTGAAAATAATCCCTTATATTTACCAAGACCAAATTCATATTTTCCTTCAAGAAATGGTTATGAAGCAATTGGTAAAAAACTAACAACCAAAATTAATGAAACTTTACTAACAAATTAATTTGCTAAACTCAATAATAATTGT
>CAZGXD010000116.1:1822-3228 GCA_964529625.1 uncultured Muribaculaceae bacterium | reverse complement strand
AATCTTCTGTTTTTATTTCGGTATTATCTTTTGAATTATTACTTGTTTCATTTAAAAATTTAATATCAATAGTTCCAGATACATTACTATGAAAACCATTTATTATTTTATAAGCATATCTTGGTACCCATACCCAAAATGATCCATCTTCTGTTTTTGCATTAGCCCATTTCTGATGTTCATAATCATACCAATTTTGTTCATAAGGATCATCTATGTTGGAAGCTTTTATCCAATTTTTTGTTTTTTCATCCCATATTATAGGGGTCATTCCATTTAATAAAACGGGTTTATTAGCCCCACTTATATCTTTATCTAATTGAAAATCAAAATTACAATTTTCTAATTCTTTTTCAGTAATTATGATATTATCATTTTCATACTTTTTTTCTATACAATATTTTCCATCGTGAAAAACCAAGCCTATTTTCCCACTTATCCCAATTATAATTTTCCCATTTTGTGGTTTTTTGCCTGTATAATTAAGCTTTAAATCAGGAACATTAGCTTCTTCATTTCCATCATGAAAGGTAAATATTAATCCTTCCATTTCATTATCAAGAGCATACTCATGTTTAGCGATTCTAATTGCTCTCATTAATCCCTGAGTACTGTTTTCTATTGATTTTAGTTGTGTTTTTTTAATAATTTTAGTTACTTCAGGGATAATTAAAACCATAATTATACTTAAAACAATAATTACTGCTAATAATTCAATTAAAGTAAATCCTTTTTTGTTTTTGATCATTTATGTTTCCACCTTATCTTTCTTTATCTTAATTTTTATAATAACATGATTTATTGTTAGATTCTTTTTTTAATGCAATTGGTATTATTTAATTTCAATTACCTTTGTTTTTTGATTTATAATTGATGAATCAGGACTTAAATCATTAATTATTTTAATTATTTTTGATTGCTCTTTTCTTAGAATAGTAATCATAAAAGTAGTTTGAAAGTTATCCTTATTTTTTAATTGAGTAATTAAAAGATTATTATTTTTAAGTTCATTTGTTAATTTATAACTATCATTTTTATTTACGGTAACTATTAAAGTACTATTTCCAAGAGCAATTTTTTCTTCCATGAAACTACCTATATATGAGCCAATATAAGAACCTAAGGCAAAGAAGATAATTGTTAAAGGTTTTTTATTAATATTATGAACTACTGAACCAGTAACTATTGCCCAAACAATAGTGATAAAAAATTGAAGAATTGCTCCTAATCCTTTTTTTCCATTAGCAACCACAATTAACCTTAAGGTACTTAACCCATTTTCGATTATTTTAGAGAAAAAAATAAGAGTATATAAATAAATATTCATTAAGTTCACCTTTATTATCATTATGTAAAAAAAAAAGAAATTTAAACAATAAATTTAAAATAATAATAGCAAGAAATAT
>CAZGXD010000116.1:0-1812 GCA_964529625.1 uncultured Muribaculaceae bacterium | reverse complement strand
CTTTTGAATCGTTGGGAATTATACGATATCAGGGAAATATTACTGGATTTATTAAGGGATAAATTCTGTTTTGTTTTTTGGTAAATTATTGTAATGCTTAAAGATATTTGATATAATGAATTGTATAAAAAGATAGGAAAAAGATTTGGGTGGTAAAATGGAAAAATATATACCCGATGTTTATCAAAAGAGTATATATACAATTGATTATCATAAATTAGCCGACCGGGGGATAAAATGTTTATTATTTGATTTAGATAATACTCTAGCCCCGATAAGAATAAAACAAGCTAGTAAAAAAATGAAAAGTCATTTTAAGGATTTAAAAAAAGAGGGTTTTGATATTTTTCTTTTTTCTAATGCGTCAAGTTCAAGAGTAAAATCATTTGCTAATGAATTACAAATAAAATATTATTCTTCAGTTCGAAAACCACTTAAAAAGAAGTTTGAAAAACTTCTTTATGAAAATGATTATAATGAAAGTGAAGTTGCCATTATTGGTGATCAAATTCTAACTGATATATTAGGTGGAAATAAGGTGGGAATAACTACCATTCTAATAAATCCAATTAGTCCGAAAGATTATTTTGTAACAAGATTTACAAGAATTATTGAAAGAAAAATAATAAGGAAATTAAGAAATTATGATTTATTTACTTTAGGAAAATATTATGATTAAAAAATGTCAAGGATGTGGGGTCTCCCTTCAAACTAATGATATTGATGGAATTGGTTATCTTAAAAATGAAGATCATAAGTTGTGCTGGCGCTGTTTTAGGATTCAACATTACAATGATTGTAAAATAATTTCTATAAAAGGTGAAGAAAGTTTAAAAATTTTAAAGGAAATAAATAAAACAAATGATCTTGTCTTATTATTGATTGATATTTTTAATTTATCTGTTAATTTAGAGATAATAAAAAAGTATTTGAAAAATGATTTTATTATCGTAATAACCAAATACGATTTATTAAAACCTTATTTAAAAGAATCAAAATTAAAAACTTATCTTAAAGAAATGGGAATAAATAAAGACAAAATTATAATTATAAGTAGTTTTAAAAATTATAATTTAGATGAATTATTAACTATGATTAATAAAAATAAAAAGAGTAAAAATGTTTATGTGGTAGGGAATACAAATGTTGGGAAATCAACCTTAATTAATAAACTTATTTATAATTATACTAATGCTAAAAGTAGGATAACTACTAGTCAATTCCCAACTACAACGTTAGCTAAAATTGAAATTGAGATTGATGATAATTTAACTATTATTGATACTCCAGGTTTAATAGAAGAGAGAAGTATTCTTGATTATGTTGCTATTGAAAAAATTTCTAATATTATTCCGGCAACAATAATAAAACCAAAAACATTTCAAATAAAAACTCCACAAACAATAGTTATTGATGAGTTGATAGAAATATATTTTCCTTCAGAAAATAGAGTAACATTATATGTGTCAAGTAAATTAAAAGTAAAGAGAAAGTATAAAAAGGAAGAAGTTGCATTATTAAATAATTGTTTTTTGGAAGTACCCCCTTATCATGATGTGGTTATAAGGGGATTAGGTTTTATAAAAATAATAAAAGCAACAACAATTAGGATATTTTATCCTGGAGAAACTGATATTTATATAAGAAAAAGTTTAATTTAAGAAAAGGAGTGGGTAAATTGTTAGGTAATATTATTGGAGTTGAAGGTAATCTTGTTTTTTTGCAACTTGATGCGGAAATCTTAAATGTTAAAAATGTAATTAATTTATATGTTAATATGAAATTTGAAGAGATTCAAATTGTTGGTGAAGT
>CAZGXD010000115.1:0-3231 GCA_964529625.1 uncultured Muribaculaceae bacterium | reverse complement strand
TTATGATAGGTGGTTACATGAATAAATTGACAAAAAAAATCAAAAAAACAATTAATGACATGGATAAAACTTTATTAATAATATCAATTGCAATGATTGGATTTGGTCTTCTTAATATCGTAACAGCCTCAAGTAGAGAAGCCGTTTCTTTAAAGGTATCACTTTATTATTATTTTTATCGTCACTTAGCAATGGTTGGAATCGGTTTAATATTAGCTATTATTATTTTATCATTGCCAACTTTTATTTATAAAAAAATTGGTGTTTTTCTTATGGGATTTATTGCTGCTTTTATGATCTATTCTCTTATTTTTGCAATATCTATCAGAGGGGCAAAAAATTGGTCAGTATTATGGGGCTTTAGATTTCAACCAAGTGAATTTGTTAAACCATTAGGAATTGTTACTTTAGCTTGTTTATATGATAAATATTATCGTAAAATTATAAATGAAAAAGTCAATCATACAAAAATTATTGTCAAAATTGTTATTGTTTCAACTTTTATTCCAATTATTGTTTTTTTACAAAATGATTTTGGAACAATGTTTATTCAATTAGTAATTTTTTGGGGAATGTTCATGTTTAGTCCCTTTAATAAAAAAGAAAAATTTAAAACAGTTGGAGTATTAACTATTTTAACAATCCTAGCGATAGGAATTATATTTATAGTTAGAGGTGAATTTTTTACTAAAACTCAATTAGCAAGACTTAGTGATTTCACTACTCCTTGTCGTAATTATGAAGAGGGTGGCTATCAAGTTTGCAATGGAATTATTGCGATTAATGGGGGTGGATTATTTGGATTAGGGATTGGGAAGAGCAAACAAAAATATTCATATATACCTGAACCACATACTGATTTTGTTTTTTCAATTATTGCTGAAGAATATGGCTTTATTAGAGTAACTCCTATTTTTATTGCCTATATTATAATTTTACATAGAATTATGCTATTAGCTAGTACTGCTAGTACTATTAGAGGAAAATATATTTGTTTTGGGGTCGGGGTCTATCTCTTTACCCATATTTTTATTAATCTAGGCGGATTATTAGCTATTATTCCTTTAACAGGAGTTCCACTTCCTTTCTTAAGTTATGGTGGGTCCTATACGATTTCCTTATTAGTTGCTCTAGCCCTAGTTCAAAAAGTTCATATTGAAACTAGAAATACAAAAATAAAAATAAAATAACATCGAAAGATGTTTTTTTAAAGGAATTAATTATTAAATCTTGTATGTTATTTGTGAGGTGATAAAATGCAAGATTTATTAAATCCTATTAAAAAGTATTTAAAATATTTTTTAATTGGGTTAGGATTATTGTTAGTAACAATATCTTATATTTATGGAAAGGGGGGTGATGTAGAAGAAAACTTAATCGAAGAAGAAATTAATCTTCCTAAAGAAATTATTGAAGAAAAAGAAGATCTTGAAGAACTTGTAGAAACTGAAGAATTTATTACTTTTGATATTAAAGGAGCGGTTGTTAAGCCAGGGGCTTATAAACTAAAAAAAGGCCAAAGAATATCTGATGCAATTAACATAAGTGGGGGCTTAACTAATAAAGCTGATACTTCTTTAATAAATCTTAGTAAAAAATTAATTGATGAAATGGTAATTATTATTCATACTAAAGATGAGGTTTTAGATTGTCTTAAAGAAGAACCTCTTATTATTTATAAAGAAATACCTTGTGTATGCCCTGAAATAAAAAATGATGGCTTAATTACTGAAGAACCAAAATCAAATGAAATAAAAGAACCAGAAACACAAGAACCATCATCAAATGATGAAACTGAAACCAATAATAAAATATCTATAAATACTGCTACTTTAGCCGAATTAATGGAATTACCTGGAATTGGCGAAGCAAAAGGAAAAAGTATTATTACTTATCGAGAAGAAAACAAAGGTTTTAATAGTATTGAAGAATTATTGAATGTAAAGGGAATTGGGGACGCTGTTTTTGATAAACTTAAAGACCTTATTACAATCTAAACTATGTTATTTTATTTTAATTATTATTACGGTTTTAAATGTATGTGTAGCCCGAAAATATCAAAAAAGCAAATCAATTTATCAAGGAACGGAGACTATAATTAGTGGTTATATAAATTCTATTTATAGTGATGGTAATCAAATTAAAATAATTTTAAAAACCAAAGAAAAAGTAATAATTAATTATTATGCTAAAACTAAACAAGAACTAGAAGCCATAATAAAAAATTATCAAATTGGTGATTGGATTAAAGTCTCAGGTACTTTAACAAAACCCAAGGATAATTCTTTGTTTAATTTATTTAATTATCGCCATTATCTATTAAGTCAAAAGGTTTATTGGCTTTTTAAAGGCCAAGAAATAACAAAATTAGATTATCAACCTAATCCTTTATATTTAATAAAAAGAAAAATTGTTAATCGAGTTAATTCTATAAACAAAAGTTCCCCTTATCTAAAAACTTATCTTTTTTCAGAAACTAATGATATAAATAATGATGTTTTAACAAGCTATCAAGCAAATGGGTTAAGTCATTTATTATCATTATCAGGCACTCATATATCTTTTTTTGTTGCTATTATTCTATTTTTATTAAATAAAATCAAAAAAAAATCCAATTTAAACTTTCTCTTAGTAACCATTATTTTATTATTTTATTTATTTTTAACTAATTATCCCCCATCATTATTAAGAGCCGTTTTTATGTTTATTCTTTTAAAAATTAATAAAATATTTGATTTAAAAATAAAAACTATAAACTTAATGATTATTGTTTGTTCAACTTTATTATTATATAATCCTTATTATATTTTTCACTTGGGCTTTAAATTTAGTTTTATTATTAGTTTTTATTTAATAATATTTAAAGAACTTTTTCAATCTAAAAATTATTTTATTAATACTTGTCTTATTTCTTTAATTGCTTTTATCGTAAGTATTCCAATTTTAAGTAATAACTTTTTTGAAATAAATTTATTAATTCCAATTACTAATCTTTTATTTATTTTTATCTTTATTTTTTTAATTTTTCCTTTATCAATTATAGTCTTATTTATTCCAATCTTAGATCAGTTATTATATAGTATAATTTTAATAACTGAAAACTTATCATTATTTATCAATAAAATTAGTTTTTTCAAAATAACTTTACCCTATATCCCAATAATTTTAATTCTTGGTTATTATTTTATTTATCCCAACAGTATGACTCATATGGTCTCGCATTCTTTAAAA
>CAZGXD010000114.1:0-3239 GCA_964529625.1 uncultured Muribaculaceae bacterium | reverse complement strand
TATTCATATGATAAGAGTTGATGTTGAATCTACTTTTGAGCCAATAATTGGTTCTGAGATTCAAAGTAAAGAATTAATTAATCATTTAATGAAAGATTATGATTCAACTCCTGATAATATTTGGAAAAGCGAAATCTTTGGACGTAGTCTTGATGTAATTGTCAAAGAAGGTATTCAAGCCAAATTATCATTAATGCCAGAAAACGCAAGATATAAATTACAACAAACACTATCAAAATTAGTTAATAAAGGTTCTGGAAATCTATTTGCAATCGTTTTATAAACTTCTATTAAAGAAGTTTTTAATTTAAATTTTATAAATTTTTAGTAATAATAGACGAAAAATGGGCTAAATCATTAGAAAAAGTCAAAAAGTCTTATAAATATGCAAAAAGTTGTTGCTTTTATATTAAAATAATGATATTCTTTAAATGTAAGCAAGATAATTGCTATAGTTAGGGAGGTAAATAATGACTAAAACAGGTTTAGTAGATTTTATAGCAGAGGAGACAGGATTATCAAAAGCTGATTCATCAAGAGCGTTAGAAGCTTTAGTGAATGGAGTTATCACTGGATTAACAGATGGTGATAAAGTAACTATAACAGGTTTCTGTACATTCACTGCTAAAGATAAACCAGCTAAAAAAGGACGTAATCCAAGAACTGGTGAAACAGTTTTAATCTCTGCAAGAAGAGCAGTTACAATTAAAGCTGGTTCTAAATTAAAAGAAGCTTTAAACTAAAAGGTGTTAAACCTTTTTTTATTGTATAATTGTGAGGGATTAATATGTTTGAAACGGCATTAAAAGTTTTAAAAAAAATAGAAGAGCAAGGATATAAAGCCTATCTTGTTGGGGGATATCCTAGGGATTTATATTTAAATAGAAAGAGTGTTGATATAGATATATGTACCAATGCAACTCCCAAGGATATAAAATTAATTTTTCCTAAAGCTAATTTAAAGGCAATTAAATATGGATCTGTTTCCCTTGTTTGTAATAAGGTTTATTTTGAAATTACTACTTTTAGAAAAGAAATAAAATACAAGAAAAATAGAATTCCAGTCAAAATAAAATATATTAATAATTTGTTAGATGATTTAAAAAGGCGTGATTTTACTATTAATACTTTATGTATAAACTCAAATGGTGAAATGATTGATTTATTAGAGGCAACAGAAGATTTAAATAATAAGCAATTAAAAATGATTGGGAATCCAAGAATTCGCTTAAAAGAAGATATTTTGAGAATATTAAGAGCAGTTCGTTTTGCAACCACTCTTAATTTTGAGTTAGATAAAGAATTAGAAAAATATATTATGAAATATGGTTACTTATTAAAACGATTATCATATGAAAGAAAAAGGGAAGAATTAGATAAAATTTTCTCTAGTTCTAATGCTGAATATGGGGTTGAATTATTATTAAAAATGAAATTAGATCAACATTTAGAAATACCTAATTTATTAAAAGTAGTTTTAACTCCATCCTTAATTGGCATTTGGGCACAATTAGATGTTTTAAACCTTTATCGTTTTAATACTACTGAAGCAAAAACAATTAAATTGATAAACGAGTTAATAGATAAGGATTTGTTTAATAATGAAAACTTATATAAATATGGTTTATATGTTTCGTCGATTGTAGGGGAAATTAAAGGAATTGAACGAAAAGTAATTAATGAGCATTATAATCAGTTATATATTACTAATCGAAATCAAATTGCTATTTCAGCTAAAGAAATAAGTAAATTATTACAAAAGGAACCAGGCCCCTTTTTAACAACTATTATTGATGATATAGAAACAAAGATAGTTATTAAGGAATTAATTAATGATAAAAAGGTATTAAAAACTTATATTATTAATAATTATAGTTAATGATTTAAAAGTTTATAAATTTATTGTATAATATAATTGGGTGATAAAATGATGGATAAAACAATTAATTTAATTAAAGAAAAAGACTTAATAGTTCCATATATTTTATTTTCTAAATATAATGAATTAAAACTTAGTGAAGAAGAATTAATGTTAATTATTTATTTAATAAATGATCAAGAGCAAGTTTTTAATCCTCAAAAAATAGGGATTTTTTTTAAAAAATCAACAGTTAAAATTTTAGAAATGATTAATGAGTTAATAACTAAGGATCTTATAAAAATAGAAATTAAAATAGAAAATAAAGTTCATATTGAATATATTTCATTAGAAGGTTTATATAAAAAATTAGCTTTTTTAGTTGTTAATGAAAAAAAACAAGAAAAGATTAATGAGAATATATATGATAATTTTGAAAAGGAAATGGGAAGACCGTTATCTCCAATTGAATTTGAGTTAATAAATGGGTGGCAAACAAGCAAGATTAGTGATGAATTAATTTTATTAGCTTTAAAGGAAGCTGTTTATAATGGTGCTGTTAGTATAAGATATATTGATAGAATCTTGTTTGATTGGTCTAAAAAAGGAATTAAATCAAAAGCTGATGTTCAGCGCGAAAAGAAAAAATTTCAAGAAAAAAAACAAAAATTAGATGTTTTTGATTATGATTGGTTGAATGATGATAAAAAAAACAAAAATAATTAAAGTAATGGAATATTTAGATTATCTTTATCCTGATGCTAATTGTGAATTAAATTACCAAAAGGATTATGAATTATTATTAGCGGTTATGCTAAGTGCTCAAACGACTGATAAACAAGTTAATAAAGTAACAACTATTTTGTTTGAAAAGTATTCAACTTTAGAAAAATTAGCTAAGGCTTCAATTGATGATATTATGAAAATTATAAAACCAATTGGAACTTATCGTAAAAAGAGCAAAAACATTATTGAAATAGCTAATCGTTTAATCAAAGAAAAAAGAGGTTTAGTTCCAAATGATCGAATGTTTTTAGAGAGTTTGCCAGGAGTTGGTAGAAAAACAACCAATGTCGTTTTAAGTAATCTTTTCAATGAACCTGTGTTAGCAGTTGATACCCATCTTAAAAGGGTAAGTATTAGGTTGGGTTTTGCTAAAGCAAGTGATGATGTTTATACCATTGAAAAAAAATTAACTAAAATTATTCCAAAAGATAAAATAAGAAAACTTCATCATCAACTTATTTTTTTTGGTCGTTACCATTGTCAAGCTAGAAAACCAAATTGTAGCAATTGTAAGTTAAAAGAAATTTGTGAATATGAAAGTTCTAATTTATAAATTGGTTTTGTAACAAAGACACTCTCATCAGCTGTTTCTTCT
>CAZGXD010000113.1:1420-3251 GCA_964529625.1 uncultured Muribaculaceae bacterium | reverse complement strand
ATTGCATCAGCAATACTAAAAGCCAAACTAGTTTTCCCAGTCCCTGGTGGTCCAACTAAACAAAGAATTGGACTTCGCAAACTATTAGTCATTTGTTTAACTGCTAAATATTCAATAATACGAACTTTTACTTTTTCAAGTCCGTGATGAGATTCATCTAATTTTTTTCTAACCCTTTTTAAATCATCATTATCTTTAGTAATCACATTCCATGGTAAGTTTAACAACCAATCAATATAGGTGCGAACTATATTTGCTTCAGGTGAAGTAGGTGACAGCCCTTCATATCTCTTTAATTCAGAAGTTAGTCGTTCAACAATCTTTTTAGGAGCATCTAACTTTTTTATTGCCCTAAAAAGGGTTTCTATTTCCTCATCCTTAGATGATATTTCACCAAGTTCTTCTTTAATTGTTTTTAACTTTTCCCTAAGTAAATATTCCTTTTGATTATTATCAATTTCTGTCCTTACTTTTTGATCAATTGATTTTTCAATATCATATACCTTTTTTAAAGCATAAATATCTTCTAAAATCATTGTTGCTCTTTTTTTAATATCACTAATATATAAATATTCTTGTAATCGATCAAGTTTTATTGGTAAAAAGGAAGCTAAAACATCCGTCATTTCTGATAATGTTTTTATATCTTTAATTATTCCTAGAATATTATTACTAATATAAGATACTCCTTTAATATAATTTTCTACTTCACGATATAATTTTTCAATTAAAACTACTTCCTCTGTTTTATCTATATCTGATTCTATCATTGGGCTCACAATTGCTTCCAAAACATCAGAGCCTTTATTTAAATTTAAAAAATCATGAACTTGTCCTCTTTCTTTACCTTTTATAACAATTCTAATACTACCATTTGGCAATTCAAGTTTATGAATAATTTTTGAAATTGAACCTATTTTAGGAAGTTCATTTATTTTAGGTATTTCTTCTAATAAATTTTCTTGGCTAATAACTAAGATATTATTATCATGAAATAATTCAGCAACATCCAAAACACTTTTACTAACTGTATTATCAAATTCTAATCGAATTTCATTATTTGGTAATAAAGCAATTCCTTTTAAAAGTACCACTGGTAAATTTATTTTCAAATTAACACCTCCATAAATCGATAATTATTATAATATAAAAGATGATAAAAGTCCATCTAATTATCACCTTTTTACTAACTTTCACTAATCTCTTCTTTAAACTTTTGTTCATCCCAAATTATTACCTTTAATTCTTCAGCCCTCTTGTATTTGCTACCTGGATTTTCTCCAACGACTAAGATACTAGTATTTTTACTAACGTTATTTGACACTTTTCCACCAAGATTTTCAATTATTGTAGTTGCTTTTTCCCTAGTAATGGTTTTTAAGGTTCCTGTTAACACAAATACTTTTTGATCAAATTTATTATTTTTAATTCCTTTCTTTCCTAAAAACTTCATATTAATTTGATGCTCTTTTAATTCCTTTATTAAATTAAGTTTCTCATTATTATTAAAAAAATCAACGACACTCTTTGCTATTACTGAACCAATTTCATTAATTAAAATTAATTCTTCATAATTAGCATTAATTATATTATCCATTTCTAAAAAATGAAGGGCAAGTATTTTAGCCGTTTTACTTCCTACATGTCTAATTCCTAAAGCAAACAGAAGTTTTTCTAAAGAATTAGTTTTACTTTTTTCAATATTACTTAATAAATTACTAATTCTCTTTTCCCCAAAACCTTCTAATTCCATTAATTCTTCTTTGGACTCTTTTAATTTATAAAAATCACTTACTTTTTTTAAATATCCCAAACTATAAAAATCTTCAAT
>CAZGXD010000113.1:0-1320 GCA_964529625.1 uncultured Muribaculaceae bacterium | reverse complement strand
TCTAAATTATTATTTAAGCGTTCCTTATTAAGATTATTAAACACTTCCTTTTTCATATAAATTTCTCCACGAACTTCAAGATTTACTTTTTCTTTAAGTTTTAAAGGAATTGTTTTAATAGTTAAAATATTATGAGTAACATCTTCACCAATTATCCCATCACCTCTAGTTACCCCTTTTATTAATTCACCATCTTTATATACTAGCGAAACAGCCAACCCATCAATTTTAAGTTCACAAACATAAGTAGGATTAGATATTTCCCTTTTTACTCTTTTATCAAAAGAAATAATATCAGTTTCATTAAACACATTCCCTAAGCTTAACATTGGGCTTTCATGTTCAACCTTTGAAAATCGCTCAACTATTGTTCCACCAACCCGTTTAGTGGGACTATCACGACTGATAAGTTCTGGATGTTTTTTTTCTAAGCTAAGAAGTTCTTGAATATAACGATCATATTCTTGATCACTTATGGTTGGATTATCTAAATCATAATATTCATAATTAGCTTGATTAATTAAGTCAATTAATTCTTTTATTCTCTTTTGGGCCATATTATCACCTATCATTATTATATCATGTCGCCCTTTTTAGATAAAGAAAAAACAAGTATTACTTGCTTATTTTATTTATATAATTTAACAATTCAGTTTTTAATTTTGGGTTATCAAAAGCATAACTAAGATTAGCTTTTAAAAAGCCCGATATACTTCCAAGGTCGTAACAAACTCCATCTAAATTACAGCCATAACATGATTGTTTTTTTAATAATCCAAGAATTGCCTCAGTTAAATAATATTCACCATTCTTAAGTTTAACTGTTTCTATCTCATTAAAAATTTCTGGCTTAAAGAGATATCTTCCTAAGGCAGCAGAAGTACTATTCATTGTTCCAATTTCAGGTTTTTCAACGATTCTTTTAATTTTTAAATCATCATTTAAATATTCTACTATTCCATATAAACTAATCATTTCTTTAGAAACATCTTGAACCCCTATAACATTACTATTATATTTTTCATATATTTCTATTAATTGTTTTAAGGGATTAATTTCTGATTTTATAATATTATCTGCAAATAAAAGAAGAAAAGGCTCATCTCCAATAAAATCCTTAGCTAATCCCACAGCTTGAGCAGTTCCTAAAGGCTCTTTTTGTCTAACAAAATAAATGTTTGCCATCTTAGAAATATCTTGTATCATTGATAATTGATCAAACTTTTTAGTTTCTTTAAGTTTTGATTCCAATTCATAATGACTATCAAAATAATCTTCAGTTATTTTTTTATAAGAGTTTGTAATCATTAAAATTTCTTT
>CAZGXD010000112.1:0-3318 GCA_964529625.1 uncultured Muribaculaceae bacterium | reverse complement strand
TATAATAAGGCTTTAGTGGTGTTTTGATATCTAAGCAACTGCAAAACTCGGGAAAAAGTGATAACATTTAGATGTAAAGTATATTTAGATTGATTGAATATCAATGCTACCTATAGTATAATTAATCTATAGGACAATGGTGGGGTGAATATGAAAACAATAATCATGATTTTAAGTTTGGTTTTGGTCGGGTTAGGAGCATATCATTTTTATGATTATATTGAATTGATTAATGTAAAAATACCTTTATTTTCTGATCATTTCTCTTTTATATTAGGGGTTTTAATAGGAATAAGTATAATTTATTTAATTAATATGTATTTTAAAAACAAAAAAAATATTTTTGAATTTAAATATCGGGACAAGTTGTTTAATGCCTTAGTAAAAAAATCTGATATTGCTTATTTAATGTATGATAATATAAATCGAAAAGTTCTTTATATGACAGAAAATATAACTGAAATTTTAAATTGTGATATTGAAACAGAGCAAGATAGTCTAAGATTAATTGATGAATTATTTAAAAACCCAATTATAAACGAAGGACTTAATAAATGGGATAAGAAAAGTGAATTTGTAAGTAGGATGATCTCTTATCATTCTGATAGTTGTTCTAAATGGATTAGGATTAAAATCTATCCTTTTACAGAAAAAAAGAAGGATTATCAGATAATTTCTGTTTCTGATGTTAGTAAAGAACATGAGCAACAACATTTATTAATTGTTCAAGCTAAAGATATTAAAGCTAGAGAAAAGCAATTAAATCAAATTACTTCTACTTCTTATGATAATGAAATTAATATTAATATATTTACGGGGGAATATAGTTTAAAAAATTTAAAAGAAAATATTAATTATTTTGGGCAATCAACAACTGGGAATTATGAAAAAGAGATTGAAGGATTAATTAAAGAATATATTGATGAAAAGGATTATGAAGAAGTTTTGGAAAAATTCTCTTTTTCTAATTTTAAAAAATTAGTTTCTAAAGAGAATGTCGAACCCTATTCAGTTAGATATCGGCTAGCGAATACTGAAGAAGTTACTTGGCTAGAAAGTTCAATTTTTTTCTTAATTAGTAGAGGGGAAAATAGAATTATAATTTTAACTAAAAATGTTACTGAGAATGCTGAATATATGCGAGAACAAAATAATTTATTACAAGGAACATTAAGACAATTAGAGAATGCTAATCATGCTAAATCAGAGTTTTTAGCGATTATTTCTCATCAAATTAGAACTCAAATGAATGCTATTATTGGGCTGAGTGAATCAGCGATGACAGAGCATCTTTCGGTCGCGGCACGAGAGGATATCAATAATATTAACAGTGCTAGTAATAATTTATTGGATATTATTGATGAAATATTAGATATTTCTAAAATTGAAGTAGGTATTTATGAAAAGAATGAAAAGGAATATGATACTCTTCAATTATTTAGAAATTTAATCGGGCTTACTAAGGAACAAATAGGTAAAAAACCAATAAAATTAATAACAAATATTGATCCTAATATTCCAAGTAAATTGTTTGGGGATAGTAGTAAAATAAGACAAATTTTATTAAACATTTTAATGAATGCTGTTCAATATACAGAAAAAGGCTCAATTATAATAACTGCAGAAACAAACAAAAATAATCAAAAAGCAGACTTAGTGGTTATGATTGAAGATAGTGGGACTGGAATAAAAAGAGAACAATTAAATAAAATTTTTGATGATTCTAGAGATATTAATTATTCTCAACATATGGGTTTATCAATTGTAAAAAAATTAATAGATCTTTTAAAAGGTAAAATTGAAGTTGAAAGTGAATATGGGAAAGGAAGTAAATTTACAGTTTCTTTTACCCAAAAAGTAATTAATGAAAAGGGAATTGGGAAAATTGATGAATATGCTGTTGAAAAAAAGAAACGGGATTATTTTAATGCTCAAGGAAAAAGAGTTTTAGTTATTGATGATAATGAATTGAGTTTAAAAGTTGCGACCCGTTTTCTAGAACCTTATGGGGTGGAAATTACTTGTGTTGATAACGGTCAAGCAGGAATTGATTTAATTAAAGGAGATCAATCTTTTGATTTGATTTTATTAGATCAAATGATGCCAGAAATGGATGGGATTGAGACCCTTAATGAATTAAAAAAGATTCATGATTTTAAAACACCAGTTATTGTTACTACTGCTGACGCTATTGTTGGAGTTAAAGAAAAATATTTAGCCGAAGGATTTGATGATTATTTATCAAAACCAATTGGGGCTGATGAATTAAAGGAATTAATGAAAAAATATTTAAGAAACAAATCGGATAAGGAATAGATATATTATAATGGAAGATAAGTTTCTTTCTTTTTCTATTATAAAAGATTATTATTAGTAAAAATATAGAGTAAAATTAGAAAAGGAATCGTATGAGTAAAAAGGAAGTTAGTTTTTTATCTTTATTTAATAAAAATAAACCAATTATAGGGATGATTCATTTAAAAGGAAGTGACCGATTAAAAGTTTTAAAAAGGGCAATCATGGAAATCAATTTATATATTGAAAATGAAATTGATGCTATTATTGTTGAAAATTATTTTGGTGATCGATATGATGTTGAACAAGTATTAAAAGAACTTTATCAAAATAAAAAAGAAATAATATATGGGGTTAATATTTTAGGGGATTATGTAAAAGCATTTGATTTAGCTAATAAATATAAGGCTGATTTTATTCAAGTTGATTCTATTGTCGGGCATTTAAATAAAACTGAAGATGAAATTTTTGATAACAAAATAAAAAACCTAACAATTAATAGTGATTCATTTTTAATTGGAGGAGTTAGGTTTAAATATCAACCTTATTTATCTAAGCGAACCTTAAAAGATGATCTTATTATTGGAAAGAATCGTTGCGAGGCGATTGTGGTATCAGGAGAAGGAACGGGAATAGAAACTGAGTTAATGAAAATAAAAAAGTTTAGAAAAATAGTTGGTGATTTTCCTTTAATAATTGGGGCTGGTTTAACAGCTAATAATTGTGAGGAACAACTTGAGATTGCTGATGCAGGAATAGTCGGTAGTTACTTAAAAACAAATTACAAGGATTATGGAGAAGTCTCAATTAAGAATACTAGAGAGTTTATGGACAAGGTAAAGAAATTGCGAAAGGATAAGATTTAATATAAAAAAGGGGTTTGTAGTTTAATTAATTCAAGGATTTTAATTTAAAAAAGGGTAATTTACATTTGAACTTTTTAGTTTTTTATTTGATTAGTACTATTTCATTGTTTGATATTTTAGATAAAATAAGTATAATAGTGGCAAATTATTGTTATAA
>CAZGXD010000111.1:0-3324 GCA_964529625.1 uncultured Muribaculaceae bacterium | reverse complement strand
ATGATATGAGTTATATGGAAAGAAGCACACCTATGTTGGTTGGCAAGAGATTAAGGGAAACTTTTGGGGAGAATATTATTGAAAGGTCTAATAAGCAAATAGAATATTTAAATAATATGGGAATAGATATTACTCAACATATAATTCAAGGAAGAAGTCATAGTGACAGTTTGGGTCATGGTGTTAATGAATTAGGGGATTATTATATTAATAAAGTTTATAATGAACAAAAAGAAATCCAAAAGAGTACCAAGGTAAAATTGTAAAGATTTAAAAATAAAAATATTGAGGCATAGGTTGCCTTTTTTTTATCGCATATAATAGCAAAAAGGCTTTTACCCCTTACAAATTCTTCAAAAAAGTGTTATAATTAATATATATTCAGTTGTACTATTTTAATAGGGAGGAGAAAAAATGTTTAAGATTAATGAGTACGTGGTTTATAAGTGTGATGTTTGTAAAATTAGTAAGTTTAAATATAATAATATAAACAATAAAGATTATTATGTATTAGAACCAGTAGAAGATGAATCTTTAACTATTGAAGTTCCTAAAAAGAAAGGAAATGAGCATTTTCGAGCCTTAATTTCAAAAAAGGATATTCAAAACATTATTAAGGAAATACCTAATGTTACAGTTATTAAAGAAAATAATCGAATGATAGAGAGAGAATATAAAAAGTTATTAAAAACGGGACAACATCTTGATTTAATAAAAATAATTAAAACTGCTCATCTTAGAAATAAAGAACGAGAAGATGAAGGTAAAAAGACTACTGAAAAAGATAATAAGTATATTAAATTGGCAGAAAAAAGTCTTTACAATGAATTTTCCTTAGTTTTAGAAATGAGTTATGATGAAACAAAAAAGTATGTTAGTCAAGAAGTAACAAAGATTCTTGAGAAATAAGTTTGTGGGTGTAAAAATGAAAAAAGTAAATTTAAATGATGATATAGAATTATTAAATATTGATGAACCAATTATTAAAATATTAAAAAAACATAATGTTTTAATAGTTGAGCAATTATGGAATCTGAAACGAAATGATTTAAAAGAAATGGGATTGGAATCACTAGAAATAAAGCATATAAAAATTAAAATGCAATTGCATAGTTTAGATATTAATCGAAAAAAATATAATAAAAATTAAATCAGGGGTTCCTGATTTGTTTTATAAATCAATTTTTAAGTGAATTATTAACATATAAGAAGGTGGTAGAGATGCTTTATACATCGATTGATAATCCAAAAATTAAACATATAAAGAAGTTAGGATTAAAAAAATATCGGGAAAAACATAATGAATATATGGTTGAAGGAAGACATTTAGTTTTAGAAGCCTTTAAAACAGGACACTTAAAAGAACTAATTCTTGAAAAAGATGAAATCTTTCCTTTACCAGTTGAAACAAATTATGTAACTAATAATATTATTAATTATTTAACTACTTTAAAATCTCCAGCTAATATAATTGGTATTTGTTCTAAAAAGAAAGAACAAAAGGAAATTGGCAATAGAGTACTAATGCTTGATAATATTCAAGATCCAGGTAATTTAGGAACAATTATTAGAAGTGCAGTAGGATTTAATATAGATACCATTATTTTAAATGATTTAACGGTTGATTTATATAATCCTAAAGTAATTCGGGCTACTCAAGGTTTATTTTTCCATATTGACATCATAAAAACTGATTTTGAGGAAATAATTCCTAATTTAAAAAGAAAAGGTTATAAAATTATTGGGACAAAAGTAACACATGGAAAAAGTCCAAAAAGTATTGAAAAAAATGAAAAATTTGCTATAATAATGGGAAATGAAGGACAAGGTTTGGATGAGAAAATTATTGATTTGTGTGATGAATTTATATATATTGAAATTAATTCTAGGTGTGAGAGTTTAAATGTTGCTATCGCAACTAGTATAATATTGTATGAACTAGATAGTAGGTGAAATTGTGGAGTATATTTTTGTTGGAGAAATAGTTAATACTCATGGAACCAAAGGAGAAGTAAGAATAATCTCTGATTTTAAATATAAAGAAAAGATATTTGTTAAAGATTTTACTTTATATGTTGGACGTTTTAAAGATGAATTAAAAATAAATAAATATCGCCCTTATAGAATTTATGATATGATTACTTTTAAAGAAAAAGATAATATTAATGATGTTATTATGTATAAAGGTGATAATGTTTATATTAATAAAAATGATTTAATTGTTGATGGTTTATTAAATGAACAATTAATTGGATTAGAAGTATATTATAATAATGAAAAAATAGGTTTTGTTGAACATATAGTTAATAATAAAGCTCATGATATATTAGTTATAAAGAGTGGTAAAAAAAATCATTTAATTCCTAATCTTGATGAGTTTATTGAAAAGATAGATTTTAATAAAAAGGTAATTTATATTAAAGAAATAGAAGGATTAATTCATGAAAATTGATGTTTTGACATTGTTTCCATCAATGTTTGATGATTTTTTAAAGACTTCTATTATTGGGAAAGCAATTACTAATAAAAAGGTAATAGTAAATGTTCATAATTTTCGAGATTTTTCTTCATATCCTAATAAACAAGTTGATGATTATGGATTTGGTGGAGGGCAAGGAATGGTTTTAATGCCTGAACCACTTTTCAAAGCAGTTGAGCATTTAAAAGAAAAAGATAGTTTAATTATAATGATGACCCCTCAAGGGAAAACCTATAATCAAAAAATGGCTTATAATTTATCTCAATTTAATCATCTTATTATTATTTGTGGTCACTATGAAGGATTTGATGAAAGGATTAGAACGTTTGTTGATTTAGAAATTAGTATTGGTGATTATATTTTAACAGGTGGGGAAATTCCTAGTATGGTTATTATTGATAGTATTGTTAGATTACTTGATGGTATAATTTTGGAATCATCTCATTTAAATGAAACTTTTAATAATAATTTATTGGATTATCCTGTTTATACTAAACCTCGAGAGTTTAGGGGTATGAAAGTTCCAGAAGTATTATTATCAGGTCATCATGAAAATATAAGAAAATGGCGAGAACAAGAAGCATATAAGAAAACCTTAGCACGCCGCCCTGATTTATTAGAAAAGAGTGATTAAATGACAAAAAAGCACTACATTTTATTAAAAAAGGCTAATAAAAAAGAAATTTTCTATATAGATTATGAAAAATTAGATGGATATGAAGTAAGACCAAAAAATAAAATTAAATATGATGGAATTAAAGTTAATAAATTAATTTTAATAAATCCATCTTTTATCAAAAAAATATTAATTAAAAAAAGCAAAAGAAAATTAGCAGATTATCTTA
>CAZGXD010000110.1:0-3390 GCA_964529625.1 uncultured Muribaculaceae bacterium | reverse complement strand
AAGGTACCCATTCTTAATAAGTTTGAAGAATTTGCTAAACAAAGAATTGGATCATCAGATTATCGACAAGCAAGTCCAATTATGCGTCACACTTTAGTTAATACCATTGCCTTTGATATAAGTGAAAAAGTAAAATTGATTAAATGTCCAACTTTAATTGTATGGGGGGAAATGGATTATGAAGTTCCTATTAGGCACGCTTATGAATTAGAAAAATTAATTCCCGATGCCGGTTTAGTAACCTTTAAAGATGGTACTCATTATGTATATTTAGAAAAAACTGAGCAAGTTGCAAAAATGATTAAAAGCTTATTAGGAGGTAATAACAAATGAAAGAAGTAATAAGTATATCATTATTACCAATTATTTTTTATATAATTATTAGAACTAAAAAAGCTTTACATATGCTTCAACAAAATTGGTACAATGATGGTAATCGCTATATAAAATGGGTTTTTAATAATTTAAAAAAAGCCTTTAATGGTAAAGAGTTATTAATTTTGTTAGTTTTGTTATTTGGTTATACCTTAAATAAAGTTATTATTATTATAATTATTTCAATCCTATATTTAATAATAGGAGTCTTATATTATAAAACAATAAAAAAGGAACAATCAAAGAAACCGTTAGTTATAACAAAAAGAATAAAAAGATTAATCATTACTATTTTATTTATATATCTTGTTCCATTTATAATTTATTTTAAATATAAAGGAATAGGTGCTAATTATAATCCTTATTTAATCATCATTTTTATGTTAGTGTTTGTTAATTTTATAATTGTTTGGTTAGCCAATATTATTAATAAGCCAATTGAAAAACAAGTTTTTTATTATTATAAAAGAAGGGCTGTAAAAAAATTAAAACAACAAAAAATGATGGAAGTTATTGGAATTACAGGTAGTTATGGGAAAACAAGTAGTAAAATGATTTTAAATGATATTCTTAATGTAAAATTTAATTCTTTTCCTACTCCTCAAAACTTTAATACAACCTATGGTTTAATCAACACTATAAATAATTATTTAGATAAATTTAATGATTATTTTATTGCTGAAATGGGGGCATTTCGAGAAGGAGAAATAAAGGAAATTTGTGATTTAGTAAAACCTAAATATGGAATTCTAACTAAAATTGGAGTTGCCCATTTAGAATCATTTGGTAATCGAGAAAACATTCAAAAGAGCAAGTTTGAATTAATTGAAGCCTTGCCATCTGATGGAATAGCGATTCTTAATCGCGATGATGAATATCAAGTTAATTATTCTCTTAAAAATAATTGTCAAATTCTATGGATTGGAATAGATAATAAAGAAACAGATGTTTATGCTGATAATATAAAATTATCATATACAGGAACAACCTTTGATGTTTATTTTAAAGAAGACAAAAAATCTTATCAATTTGAAACGGTATTATTAGGGAAAGCCAATATATATAATATTTTAGCTGCTCTAGTGTTAGGAAAAAAACTAGGGTTATCAATTTCGCAATTACAATTAGGAGTAAAAGTTATAAATCCAATTCCTCATCGTTTAGAATTAAAGAAATATGGTAATATTAATATTATTGATGATGCTTATAATTCAAATCCAATTGGTTCAAAAATGGCCTTAGAAGTATTATCAATGATGCCTGGAAAAAAGATAGTCGTAACTCCAGGAATGATAGATTTAGGAGCCGAACAATATAAATTAAATCGAGAATTTGGAGTTCAGATTGCCTCAGTGGCTGATGAAGTAATCTTAATTGGTAAAGAACAGACAAAGTCTATTTATGATGGATTGTTAGAAAAGAAATATAAAAGAAAAAACATTTATGTTTTAAATGATGTAAAAGATGCTTTTGCAATAATTCAAAAACTACATAAAAAAGAAACATATGTTTTATTAGAAAATGATTTACCAGATATTTTTAATGAATAGGAGTGAAAAAAAATGAAAATAAAAGTAGGAGTAATCTTTGGAGGGACAACTGTTGAACATGAAATAAGTATTATTAGTGCCGTTCAGGCGATGAGACATCTTGATGTGGAAAAATATGAAATAATCCCTATTTATATAAGTAAGGATCATACTTGGTATACTGGGAAAATGCTAATGGATATCAACCTTTATCAAGAATTTGATCATCTAAAAAGATATGCTAAAAAGGTTGTTCTTTATAATAAAGATGGAGTTTTTGCTCTTCAAACCACGGGAATATTTAAAAGGGTAATAGCAGAAATAGATATTGCTCTGCCAATTGTTCATGGAAACAAGGCTGAAGATGGGACCATTCAAGGGTATTTAGAAACAATTGGAATTCCTTATGCTGGAAGTAAGGTTTTAGGTTCAGCAATTGGACAAGATAAAGTTATCATGAAACAAATAATGAGTGCTGTTAATTTGCCCATTGTTCCTTATACTTGGTTTTATGATATCAATTATTATGATGATAAAGAAAAAATTTTAAAGGATATAAAAAAAATTGGCTATCCTGTTATTGTTAAACCAGCAACATTAGGTAGTAGTATTGGAATAACAGTCGTGCAATCAGAAAATCAAATTGAACAAGCCCTAAAAGAGGCAATAAAATATGACCTTAAAATTGTTGTTGAAAAAGCAATAGAAAATTTAACTGAAGTCAATTGTAGTGTTATTGGTAATTATAGTTATCAAGAAACTAGTGTTATTGAAGAAGTTATTAGTGAAGAATCATTTTTAACTTATGAAGATAAATATGTTGGTGGTAAAAAGGGAACCCAATCTAAAGGAATGCTTGCTACTAATCGAATTATTCCGGCTAAGATTAGTGATAAATTAAGTGAAGAAATAAAGGAACTCTCAAAAAGGGTGTTTAATACTTTAAATTTAAGTGGCGTTTGCCGAATTGATTATTTAATAGATAAGAAAGAAAAAATCTATATTAATGAACCCAATATTATTCCGGGATCACTATCATTTTATTTATGGACACCAGCTGGAAAATCATATAAAAAGTTATTAGATGAAATTATTACTATAGCAATTAAAGATTATAAATTAAGATCCAAAAAGATTTCTTCTTTCGAGACTAATATTTTAAGTAATGTTTATGGTCTTAAAGGAAAAAAGGGAATGAAAAATTATTAATTCCTTTTTTCTTTTGTTTAATTGAAAAAGAAAACAATTTAATATATAATATTAATGAAGTGGGGGATTAGCTCAGTTGGTTAGAGTGCTTGCTTGACATGCAAGAGGTCATTGGTTCGAGTCCAATATTTCCCACCATTAAAAAGAAAAAAACTAATTTTAGTTTTTTTAATATAAAGTAGGATCATTAGGTGGTTCTACTTTTTTGGTCTCAAATGGAATAAAACCAAATACATTTTCAAAAAATAAATTAAATAATCCTTCAATACTATTTATA
>CAZGXD010000109.1:0-3409 GCA_964529625.1 uncultured Muribaculaceae bacterium | reverse complement strand
TTGTTAAAATATTTATTTTTTGGTTTTATTTTAATATCGGCTGTGAATAGTAACCTAAATAATTATATATATTAAAGGCTCTATTGTATTGAAAATAAAAAAATGGTAGAATTATGTTGTAGTATATAGTAAAAAAATAGAGAGGTAGAAAGGATTGTAAGATGAAAGAAAAAAAAGAACAAAGAATAATGAAACTTAAAAATATTAGCAAAACATATAAATCAAAAAACAGAAATATAAAGGTGTTATCAGAAGTTAGTGTAGATTTTTACAATCATAATTTTTATGCCATTATGGGACATAGTGGTAGTGGTAAATCAACATTAATAAATATACTTGGTTTAATTGATAATTTTGATAGTGGAGAATATGATTTATATGGAACAAAAGCAATAGATTATAATGATATTAAGTTATCTAATTTAAGAATGAAAAACATCGGCTTTATTTTTCAAGGGATTCATTTAAATCCTACTTTAAAAGCATTTGAAAATGTAATGATTCCTATGATAATTAATAAAGAAATTAACCCAAGAGATAGAAAAAATAGAGCAGTAGAACTTTTAAAAAGCGTTGGTTTAGGAGAAAGAACTGATCATTACCCTAAAGAACTATCTAGTGGAGAGCAACAAAGGGTTGCAATAGCAAGGGCTTTAGCGAATAATCCAAGTGTTATTTTAGCTGACGAACCTACAGGTAACCTTGATAAAAAAAATGAAAAAGACATTTTTAACAACTTAAAAAAATTATCAAAAAGTGGTAAATGTGTTATTGTAGTTAGTCATAGTGATTATGTTAATGAGTATGCCAACAAGATTTATAGAATTGAAAATGGAAAATTAGTTGGTGATGATAAATGAATATAAAAGATTATTTCAAAATGTCATCACTTGCTATGATTAGAGGAAAAAAGAAATTAAGTTATATTTTAGTTATTTTAATTTTAGTTATATTAAGTTTAGGTTTATTTGTCTTTAGACACAATATTGAAAAATTAATATATAATACTCTTACTAAAGATATAGGATATAGAACTATTGTTACTGGCTTTAGAACTAAAGCCGGTGGATTTTCAGTCGGTGGAAACGAGACTTCTGATGCATTAAAATTAGAAAATGATATAAAAAAGGATATAGAAGATTTTCTAAATATAGAACACGTTTTGGACGCATTTAATAGTAATAACTGGAACACAGTTTTAGTTAGTGATTTAGCCAATGAGAATGTTGATGGAACTATCACTTTACTTCGTGGTTCTATTAAAATTCTTCCACAGATTACGGCTGGAAAAGCATTTGAAGAAGGTGAAACTGGTGTTGCAATTTGCCCAGAAAAATTTTATCCAAATTTTGAGCCATTACAGATTAACAAAGATAAAATAATAGATGGACACACATTATTGAATGCCTCTTTTACTGTTGAATATAATGATTATATATTAAATAATCTTCACAGACCAGAAAAGAATCAAACTTTTACAAAAGAATTTAAAATAGTTGGTTTATACGATAATTCACAAAGAATGAATGATAATGGTGTATGTTATATATCTGTAGGTGATATAACAGAAATTACTAATACAGAAAATGCTTGGAACAAATCAGTTCTTCCAACTTTAGTTGCTGTTGTAGATACTGTAGATAATATAGATAATGTAATTAGTCAAGCTGAAAAACTTGGTTTTGAAAATATATCATTGGGTTCTAGTCTTAATATGGATTTAATTAATATAATTCGTTTATCTATTGTTAGTGTATTTTGTTTAATATTATTTACAATTATTATATTGACATCAGCTTATGTAAAAAAGAAAATTAACCGAGAAGAAAAAACAATAGCTCTGTTACGAACCTATGGTTATTCAAAAAATACAATTAGGTATTTATATGTTTTAGAAATATTAGTAACTAATTCATTTATTTTTATAATAGGAATAGCAATATTTTTAACATCATATTTCATCGCCCTTCAGAATGTTGTAATTCTAGTTACAGCAAATTTGATGATTGGCGGAATTACAATTGGTAGTTTGTCTTTAATATTTACTTTCTTAATTACTGTTGCACTACCATGTTTAATTACAACACTCCATATAAATAAAAAATGCAGTCAGGATATTATAAAATTAATCGGAAATGAGGAGTAACTCATGATTTTACTAAAAGGATTTTTTAGACATAAATCAACTAGAATATATTTAATTGTGTTTACAACTTTAATAGTAATTATAACAGTTCTTTTTAACTTTATTAGTTATTATTCCAATATCGTAACCAAAACATATCAGGAAAACTCATATTTTTTAATTACAAGCAACAAAAATAATTATGATAAGATTAGTAATAAAGAATATATAATTAATATACAAAAGGTTATATTATTTGAACCGAGTTTTTCAAGTGATTTTCTAAAAAACCAAAATGTTACTTGGCCGAATTTATTAGATCTTAATAATGATTTTATAATCGCCATTCCAAATGAGGAAGACAATATAGTATTAGCAGATAATCAAATTGCATTTGGAATACCAAAAAATACATTAGAAAATTTTGATAATATTTATGATCTGAAAACACGAAAAGTATCTTTTAAAATTGAAAATAACATAACAGAGTTTGTATTAAAAGAAATATATGAGTCGCATTTTTCACAAACTTTAATTTCTAATAATATGTTTCAAAAATTATTAGCAGATGGAAATTTATATAGTTACATTTTTTCACTAGATGATTATAGTAAAGTTGAACATATAAAAAAGTCTTTGAGTAAAATTAAAGACGTTCAGGAAGTAAAGTTTATTCAGACATATCAAAGTGAAGCATCTTTTAATGCCATAAAAGAACTAAAAGATGTTATCACTATACTAAAATATGCTAGTTGGATTTTTACTATTGTTTTTCTAATTTTATTTTTAATTATAACTAAAAATATTGTTAGTGATGAAATTGAAAAAATGAGTTTAGAGAGATTATTAGGATATAATAAAAATCAAATTAAAAAGTTTCTAGCCATTAAACTAACAACTTTAAATATAGGAATAATTTTTCTTTCTACCATTAGTTATATTTTTATAAACATTTTGATTAAAGACTTTCTTGAAATTAGTATTGATTTCCTTAATATTGACATATTATTAAATATATATATAGTTTTATTATTAGTTTCGTTATCCTTTTGTTTATTTTTAGGAATAAAAAAAATTAACCCATTAAAAGTTTAATTTTAATAAAAATCATATTGACCAAACTGTAAAAAAATGATATATTAATGGTGACAGAATAATGCAGTATTACATCTATATAAAGTAGTAAAATTTTTAACGAAAGGAGAATAAATTTCGATGAAAAAATTATTTACGGGAGTAGTTACTGCTATTGTAATAGGATTCTTTTGCGTAATTGGCGTTCAT
>CAZGXD010000108.1:0-3436 GCA_964529625.1 uncultured Muribaculaceae bacterium | reverse complement strand
TAACTGTCAAATTAATTTAAAATATTTATTTAATATATAAAAAAACGAAATTATGATATAATTATTATTAGGTGATACGATGCGCAGTAAGATATTTAGAACTCTTGATGAACAAATAGAAATATTAAGAAGTAAAGGTCTTATTGTTAACGCTCCAGAAGAGGCAAAAGGGATTCTATATCGGGAAAATTATTTCTTTATAAGTGGTTACCGTCATTTATTTATGCGTTCATATAAAGATAGAAGATTTTTTCCAGGAACAACCTTTGAAGAATTATATGCAACCTTTTTATTTGATCGTAAAGTTCGAAATATTATGTTTAAACATATTCTAGTTATTGAAAATAATATAAAATCCAAAATGAGTTATATGTTATCTAAAAAATATGGATTTAAAGAAAAAAATTATTTAGATCTTAAAAATTTTAATCGTGATACTTATAAAACTAGACAAGTACAAGATGTTTTGAATAAAATGAAACGACAGATAAAAGTTAATGGTAGGCAACATGCAGCAACAGTTCACTATTTAAGTAACTATGGATATATTCCAATGTGGATTTTAGTTAAGGTGTTATCATTAGGAATAGTTTCTGAATTATATAACATCTTAAAACCAGAAGACCAATTAGAGTTAGCAGAAAATTATAATTTAGATAATGAAACGTTATCAATTTATTTATCATTATTGTCTAATTATCGAAATTTATGTGCTCATGAAGATATATTATATGATCATCGCACTCAAAGAAAAATACCTGATACAAGGTTTCATCATTTATTGAAAATTGATATGACTGATGATGAGTATAATTTTGGGAAAAATGATTTATATGCACTTATAATTATTATGAAACAGATGCTAACATCAGATGAATTTAAGGAACTTATTTATGAGTTGGATTATGAAATTAATATTTTAGATGCCAAAGTTAATGTTGTTCCCTTAAATGTTATTTTAAATAAAATAGGATTTCCTGATAATTGGCGGGAAATTATAAAATTAGAATAAGGAAGTGATCAAATGAGAGAAAAAATTGTTTATATTTCAACGGTAGTTTTATCCTTTTTTGTAGGAGTTGCCGGAACTTATCTTGTAATTGTAGGTTATCCAATTAAGGTTCCAACTTTTGAGGTATCATCATCTCCCAAGAGTACTCAAACCATAAAGATTACTGAAAGTGATACAATTCAACCAGCGGTTGAAAAAATCTATGATGCTGTTATTTTGATTGAATCCTATAAAGGAAATGTTTCAATTAGTACAGGAACAGGCTTTGTATATAAAAAGGATAATAAGTATGGATATATAATCACTAATCATCATGTTATAGAGAATGCAACCAATATTAAAGTAATAAATAATAATGGAGAAAAGGTTGAAGCGACTTTATTAGGAAGTGATGTTTATTCTGATGTTGCTGTCTTATCGATAGATGTTAAATCCGTTTTAAAAGTAGCACAAATGGGAGAAAGTACAAAACTAAACTTAGGTGATACACTATTTACTGTTGGCTCCCCTTTAGGTGAAGAGTATATTGGGACAGTAACTAAAGGTATTTTGTCTGGGAAAGACAGAACTGTTTCAGTATCAATGCCCAACGGTAATTTTATGATGAATGTTCTTCAAACAGATGCCGCTATTAATCCAGGAAATAGTGGGGGACCTTTAGTTAATATTAATGGTGAAGTTATAGGAATTAACTCATTAAAATTAGTAAAAGATGAAATTGAAGGAATGGGTTTTGCTATTCCGATTGAACTAGTTATGAGTGCTGTTAAACATTTAGAAAAAGGAGAAGAAATAAAGCGACCATTATTAGGGGTAGAAATATATGATGCGACAGAGACTTATGGTTTGTATAGACAAGGATTACAATATAATGAAACATTTGAAAATGGAGTAGCAATTATTAGTATTCAAACTAATACTCCAGCTGAAAGTGCGGGTTTAAAAAAAGGTGATGTAATTTTAGAAATTAATAAAGTTAAAATAACTGGCATCGGGCACTTTAGATTCTTGTTATATAAATATGATGTCGGAGATACTATTACTGTTAAATACTATCGTGATGGTAATATTTCTAGTGTTAAAGTAAAATTAGATAAAAGTGTTGAGGATAGTCAATAATGATTATTCCTTTTTTCTAATATAAGGGGTAAGAAAAATATTGGTGTTAAAAAAGGAGAGAAAAATGAAAGAAAAGAAAGTTAATCCTAGTACTTTATCAGGATTTATAGAATTATCACCAACAGATCAAATTAAATTTAATAAAATGATTCAAATTTTAGAAAAGGTTTATAAATTATATGGTTTTTTTCCATTAGATACACCTGTTTTAGAAAAATCAGAAGTTTTATTAGCTAAAGCTGGAGGTGAAACCGAAAAACAAATATATCGTTTTTTAAAAGGAACCACTGATATTACCATGCGCTTTGATTTAACCGTTCCATTAGCAAAATATGTTGCTAAAAATTACAATGAAATTGTTTTTCCTTTTAGAAGGTATCAAATTGGGAAAGTATATCGGGGTGAAAGAAGTCAAAAAGGAAGATTTCGGGAGTTTTATCAAGTTGATATTGATATAATTGGGGATGAAGATTTAAATATAATTAATGATGCTGAAATACCAAGGATTATATATGATGTGTTTAATGAATTAGGTTTAACTGATTTTACAATTAAAATCAATAATCGTAAAATATTAACTGGTTTTTGTGAGATGATAAATTTAATTGATAAAATTGATGAAGTGATGAGAATTATTGATAAAAAGGAAAAAATTAGTGAACTTAAATTTTTAGAAGAATTAGCAGAAATTAAATTAACAGAAGAACAAAGTAACAAAATTTTAAGTTTTATTAATATTAGTGGAAGCAATGAAGAAATTATAGAAAATTTAAAATTGTTCTTTGGGAAAAATAAAACCTTTGATCAAGGTGTTAAGGAATTAACCTTGGTTTATGATATGATTACTAATTTTAATATTCCTAAAGAAAATTATCAACTTGATTTATCAGTTGCTCGGGGTTTAGATTATTATACGGGAACAGTTTATGAAACAAGATTTAATAAATATCTGGAAATTGGAAGTATTTGTTCAGGGGGTAGATATGATAATTTAGCCCAGTATTATACCGATAAAAAATTACCTGGGGTTGGAATATCAATTGGTTTAACAAGGTTATTTTATATTTTAAAAGAAATGAATTATTTATCAGATTCTAATGATAGCCCGACAGATGTTTTAATAATTCCTATGAATATAGAATGGGAGTATCCAATAAAGATATCAACTTTACTTAGAAATCAAGGAATAAAAACTCAAATTTATTTTGAAGATAAAAAAGTAAAAAATAAAATTAGTTATGCTCATCGTAATAAAATAAAATATGTAATATTTTTAGGAGAAGATGAAATAGTAACAGAAAAAAT
>CAZGXD010000107.1:2864-3451 GCA_964529625.1 uncultured Muribaculaceae bacterium | reverse complement strand
TTAACAATTTTTATGTAGTTGCTAATTATAATTCTGAGTATGAATTTAGTAGTTTTTTTATTATAGATTTGATTACTCATGAGAAAAAGACGATTAAAACTAATAAAAAAATAAGTTTTGATTCATATATCCAAGGTGTTGTTAATAATAATGTATATATATATGATCAAGATAATAAAAAACAATATGAGATAAATGTAAAAACTAGGAGCATATTAGAAATTGGAAATGCAGAAACAGGAATTAAAAATTATGATAATGGAACTTGGAAACGGTTAGATATAAGTGAATTAGCAAAAGAAAAGGTTATCTTTGATAATAAAGAAATTATTACTGAAAAAGATTCTATTTATTCTAAAATAGATATTATTGGATATAAGGAATCGGGTTATATATATTATTATAAAAAAGTAAGTAATGGCTATGAAGTTTATCGTTCTACCCGAAAAAATTCAGAAGAAAAAATCTATTTGTTTAAAGATTTAAAGGATAAATATGACAAGGACTTTTTCAGTGAAAACGCTTTAATATTACTTTATTCGCCCGTAAACAGCACCTCATTCCGGCATCGCTTCGATTCAGTAGTG
>CAZGXD010000107.1:0-2854 GCA_964529625.1 uncultured Muribaculaceae bacterium | reverse complement strand
ATATTAAATATATTTATGATTTTGTTTATTATATAGATGGAAACGAAGTAAAATATTATAATGATAATATGGGGATAAGGACAATTTTTATAAATGAAGAATTTGATTTTAATGATAATTTAAGATATATTGTTTATTTTCGTAAATAATTGCCTTTAGATAATCATTTTATTAAATAGTATAAGTGAGGTGCAATATGTATAGAAATACATATGTGGAAATAGATGTAAGTAAAATAAAAAATAATGTAAAAACTATTTTAAAAACTTATAATTACCAATATTATATAGGGGTTGTAAAAGGAAATGGTTATGGTCATGGGGCTTATATAGCGAAAAGTATAGTTGAGGCAGGACTTAATTATTTAGCAGTATCAACGTTAGATGAAGTTTTAGAAATAAGGAAATACGTTGCTAAGAATATACCAATTTTATGTCTTCAACCAATTGAAATAAAGGATCTTGATTTATGTCTTAAAAATAATGTTGTAATTACTATAAGTAGTTATAATTACTTTCAAGAATTAATAAAAGTAGAAACAATTAAGGGATTAAAGGTTCATTTAAAGTTGGATACGGGAATGAATCGGTTGGGAATCAATAATAAAGAAGAGGTCGATCTAATTTATAATTATTTTCAAAAAAATAATGAGATTAAACTTGAAGGGATATATACTCATTTAGCAACAACGGGAATAAGTGATAATAGATGGGATAAACAAATTCAGAAATTTAAATTTTTAATTTCAAAACTTGATTTATCTAAAATACCAATTATTCATGTGGGGGGAACAAACACCTTGGTTTATCATCCTAAACTTGATTTTTGTAATGGAATTAGAATTGGAATTATTCTTTATGGGGTCTCGCCACGGCCTCTAAATAAAAAAGGATTCCTAAATCACTTAAGAACAATCAAAAGAAATACAAAACGTAGGTTTTATAATTTATCACCAATAAATGATGATTTCAATTTAAATTTGGATTTAGGTCTTTCTTTGATTAGTGAAATAATTGAAATAAAAGACGTAAAAAAAGGGGAATATGTTGGTTATGGTATAAATACTTTAATTGAAAAAGATATAAAAATTGCTGTTATTCCAATTGGGTATGCCGATGGTTTAAGTTTGAAAAACAGTGGGCGAAATGTTATTATAAATAACCGTTATTACCCGATAATAGGAATTGTTAATATGGGAATGATTATTGTTCAAATAGACGAATCTATATTAATAAATGATAAAGTTATTATTATTGGGGATAATATTAGATATATTTGTGCTCATATTAAAACTACCCCATATCAATTATTTAGTAGTATAAGTAAGGACCTTCCTAGGATTTATATAGAAAATGGGAAAAGGATTGAAGAGTGATTTAAATGGATTTTGAAGTAATTATTTTAGGGACAGATATTAATGCTTATTATATGGCTAGAAATTGTCATGAAGCTTATAATAAGAAAGCTTTTTTGATTGGCAAAGTAGCAATGAATTTTACTTCATATAGTAAAATTTTAAATTTAGAACTTGTAGAAAATTTACATGATGAAGAGACTTTCAGAGATGCATTAATGCGAAACGCACTAAAGTTCAAAGGGAAAAAATTATTATTAATAGGCAGTAATGACACTTATATAAGATTAATAATGGAGAATCAAGATTTTTTAAAACCATATTATTATTTTCCAATAATTAGTGAGAACTTATTAAATAATTTATTAATAAAAGATAGATTTTATCAGGTTTTTAAAACTATTGATATTCCAGATACATATATTTATAATTTAAAGAAAGGAAAATTGGATTTTAAAAGAATAAATGAACTTAAATTTCCTTTAATTTTAAAACCAGGAAATAGCATTAATTATTATAAATATCCTTTTGAAGGACAAGCTAAAGTTTATAAAATAAAAGATAAAAAAGAATTGGTCTTAGTACTTGATAAAATAAAAGAAGCTGGATATGAAGAAAATATGATTATTCAACGCTTTATTCCTGGTGATGATAGCTGCTTATTTGATGTTATGGTATATTGTGATCGAACTAAAAAAGTAAAATTAATGACCTTAGCCCAAATTGGACTTCAAGAAAGAACTCCAACGGGAGTGGGAAATTGTACCTTATTAATAAATGGTTATAATGAATATGGTAATACTTTAGAGGTAGTTGAAAAATTAAAGAAATTCATTGAAAAGATTGACTATCATGGTTTTGCTGAAATAGATGTAAAATATGATAAAAGTGATCAAAAATTTAAAGTATTAGAAATTAATCCACGACAAGCAAGGTGTAGTTATTACTTAACAGCTTGTGGTTTTAATTTAGTAGAATATTTAGTTGATGATTTAATTTATGAAAAGGATTTTACTTATAAATTTATTAATGAAAAAATGTGTTTATCTTTTGTTCCTAAAGCAGTTATAAAAAAATATGTTGATAATAAATTATATAAAAAAGAAGTTTTAAAATTAATAAAAGAAGGAAAGTTTGTTGACCCCTTAGATTATAAAAGGGATAGAAGTATAAAAAGACAATTTTGGTTATTTATGAGAAAAATAAATTATTTGAAAAAATATAAAAATAATGACTGGTAAGGTGAAAAAATGGGTGGGTTTATAGGATATATAGGTAAAAAGACTAAAGAAAAGCAAATTATAGAGGCGATGGGGCAAGCAATTAGTCATCGTGGGGCTGAAGCTAATTATTACAATGATGAAATGGTTGCTTTAGTTGAAAGAAGAATTCATAAAAATGTCTTGAGAGAAGTTCTAACTAATGAAGCCGAAACAATGATTTTAGTTTCTGATGCAATGATTTATAATTATGATGAATTAAAACAAGAATTAGTTAAAA
>CAZGXD010000106.1:0-3488 GCA_964529625.1 uncultured Muribaculaceae bacterium | reverse complement strand
AGATCTAGTATCAATGTTATCAATGTTTTTGGAGTTTAGAAATGATGCTAGGGAAATATTAGAAGAAGTAGTAGATATATTTAATAAAGATATATATATAGATGTGAATAATAAAATAAAGATTTATAATGATTATATTGAAGAATACGAAATGTTAGATTTAAATTATAATGAGATAGGGAAACCATATAAAATATTAACTGGCTATTATAATTATTCAGAAAATCCTCCTCATTGTTTTTCTATAGATATAATAAATGAAAATAATAATATTTATAATATTGATTTAGAAGGAAATATTGATGGAGATTATGTTATTGAAAATTTAGGTGTTATAAATGTGGATGGGGTAGTAAAGGTAATAAATAGTTTTGCTGGATATTATAATGGGGAATTTATAATTGTTGATAATAGTGGAAAAGTTCATAATGTTTTTTTTGATAGTTCTATTTCCGAATATTCTATTGAAACCTTAAACGAAGATAATGACATTTTTGTAGTTGATTTAATTACACCAGAGATTTATGTGGATAGGGATGGTTATCTTTATGGCTATTTTTATAATTATAGTGAAGAAGAAGATGAATGGTTTAAGTTAGAATTGGATTTGGAAGATGGGGAGTTATATGAACTTGATGAAAGTCATAGTGAAAATACAATTTCCCAGTTTAAAGATGCATTGCCATTAGTATTAAGAGATGATAATGATGTCTTATATACAAAAACATATGATGATAGAGATAGGTATTCTATAGAAAATCAATTTGAGAATATAGGAATAAAAAAGATAGTAGCTATTGACACATGTAATTGGGGTCGAGCATGGTATATAATAGTTATTGATAATAATAATGATGTTTGGGGTTTTTTACAAGTAACTAGTGACCATGCATCTTAAGTTATATAGTTTTATTATATTATATAAAATAAATCAATTTATTCTTCTTCTTTAATAGTTGGAATTAAATCTTCTAAAATAGGATTTTCATCATAAGGTTCAGTCCCTTTAATATAATAAAATATTTTTTTCTTTTTTGTGTTATTATCAGCTAATTTTCCACTAATAGGATCAACTAGAACCCCAACTACGTTTTTGGGCATTTTATACCAATTATCATCATTGTTTTCTAAATATTCTTCCATAATATCAGTCCAAATATTTTTACTATAAATATTATTTGAATTACTACTAATTCGATTATCATCATAACCAGTCCAAACTCCAACAACTAAGTCATTATTAAAACCAAATATAATATGATCAGTGTCAGTTGAACCAGTTTTAATTGCATATTTTTTAGTAAGTCGAGGTTTTATACTAAAACAAGTTGGATAAGTATAATCAATAAATTCTTGAGCATAAGAATTACTTAACATCTCATTAATAATAAAAACAATGCTCTTATTTAAAACATTTTCTTTAACATCAGAATGTTTATAAATAATATTACCATTAATATCTTCAATCTTCTCAATAAAATAAGGTTTAATTTTATAACCTTCATTTGCAAAAGTACCAAATGCTTGCATCATTTCTATTAACCTAATTTCTTCAGATCCTAATGCTAACGAAGGAATTGGACTTAATTTACTTTCAATTCCAATTCTTTTAGCAATATCAACTAAAGTTTCTTCGCCTAAAAACAAATGAGTTTTAACTGCATAAACATTATCTGAATAAGTTAAAGCAGCGGCCATACTAATTGGTTTATTGCCATAGGTATTAGCAAAATTACTAGGGCTATAAGTTTTATCTTCAGCAAAAGTAAAAGTTGTTTTTTCGCTTATAAAAGTAGAAGAAGCAGTAAAACCGTTTTCTATGGCAGCATAATATAAAAAAGGTTTAATAGTTGATCCAATTTGCCGTTTTGAATTAATTGCTCGATTAAATTGACTTTTAGAATAATCAACGCCACCAGCTAAAGCCAAAACTTTCCCATTATTAGGGTTAATAGCAATACTAGCAACTTGTAATTCATTAGCTTCTCTCATATTAGTTTTAATACTCTCATCCATTATTTTCTGGGCTTTAATATCTAAATTGGTATATATTTTTAAACCATCTGTTTTTAAAAAGGAAGTGGGAATCGTTTCCAACTTTTTAAATTCATCAATAACTGCATCTTGATAATACATTAAAGTAGTTAATTTTTTTTGTTCTTCAAAGCCTTGATAAGTTAATTTTTTGGTTATGGCGTTGCTTTTATCATGTTCTGATATATAATTATTTTTAACCATTGCTGTTAAAATTAACTTTTGTCGTTCCTTAGCTTTTTCTTCATTAGCAATGGGTGAATAATTAGTTGGTGATTTAGGAATTCCTGCTAAAATAGTAGCTTCTGCTAAGGTTAAATTTTCAGCTGATTTATTAAAATAATAATTAGCAGCATTTTCAATTCCAAATACACCCCCATAATTAATGGTGTTTAAATATCCTTCTAGAATTTCATCTTTAGAATAATGTGTTTCTAATCTTAAAGTTAACCAGGCTTCTTCTAATTTCCGTTTCCAAGTTCTTCCAAAATCAAGAAATAAGTTTTTTGTATATTGTTGAGAAATAGTAGAAGCCCCTTGTAACTTTTTTTTATTTATAAAATTAATATATAAGGATTTAAAAATTCTTGGATAATCAAACCCATGATGCCTATAAAAGTTTCTATCTTCAATTGCTAAAGTAGCATTAATAAGATGTTTAGAAATTTTATTTAAAGGAATCCAATCATTATCATTTGAACTAGGAAATAATTTATTCTTATATTAATAAAAATATAATTTATTAGCTTTATCAATATTTAATTTCGGGCTTAAAAAAGCAAATAGGTAGAGCAAAACATAGCAAATAATTAAGAAAAAACCAATAAAAAAACAACCCTTTGATAACTTTTTTATTCCTTTCAAATCCACCACCACTTTCTAAAATTAGTATTAGAAAAAAAAGAAAAATTATGAGTGCATTTTAATAAAAACTATGCTATAATTACATTCAGTTAAGGAAAAAAGGGATAAACATGCCAAAAGTAAAAATAAATTCAACCGTAAAAACTCATGATAAATTTATCAAAAAGGAACATACTGGACTTATTATAGATAATAAAATTATTTATAATGATGAAAATGTTATTGTTACCCTTTTATTTTATAAAAATAAATTAGTTTTAAATAGAAATGATAAAGAAAGCAATTTTAATTGTGAATTTTTAGTTAATTTTATTTCGAAAGGTTCATATAGTATAAATGAACAAAAACTAATAATTAATTTTGATGTAAAAACTAAAGAACTAATAATAGAAGATAACTTTATTCTTATTGATTATGATTTATATCAAGCTAATGAATTAGTAAACTCAGTTCTTTTTAAATTAGCTTATGAGGTGATTAAATGAAAATAAAGGAAATAATAAAAAAGGATATCTATGATTTATTAAAAGATGAAATTGAAATGGAAAATATTTTAATAGAAAAACCAAAAATGAGAGAAATGGGAGATT
>CAZGXD010000105.1:0-3530 GCA_964529625.1 uncultured Muribaculaceae bacterium | reverse complement strand
TAGTTTGATTACTTCTTTATATTTAATTATCAAATTTGGTAAGGATAATCCTTTTTTAAATATATTAATAGTAATAAATATTCCTTTGTTTATGGCTTATTTTAAAAAGAGACCTAGCACGGCGTTATTAATATCAATAATGATTATAATTCATTCTTATTATAGTTTTAATAATTCAATCTTAATCTTAATTTTAATATTAGAATACGGTTTATATTATATTATATATTTATTATTTAATAATAGAAAATTTTCCATTATTTTAATTAGTATCTTAAAAATAATTAATTATATTATTTTTGTTTTGTTTTTTCATTATTGCCGACAATTTAATTTTTATATAATATTAAACTTAATAATTGCTATCTTAGAAACTATATTGATAACTTTTATAATTATTAGTCTTTGTAGTAAAATAGAAGATATTATAAAATATCATATGTCTTTAAAAGAATTAGAACAAGAAAAACAATTTAGAATGTCCTTGTTTCGAATTACTCATGAAATTAAAAATCCAATTGCTGTTTGTAAAGGTTATTTAGATATGTTTAATGTTAATGATATTAAGCATAGTCAAAAATATATTCCAATTTTAAAAGAAGAAATTGAAAGAACTTTAATTTTATTACAAGATTTTTTATGTATGACTAAAATTCAAATTGAATCTGAGTTAGTTGATATTATATTGGTTTTAGAAGATGTTTTAGATAATTTTATTCCAATTTTTAAAGAAAAAAAGATTAATTATGAATTTAATCTTTTAGAAAGTGATAGTTATATTTATGGAGATTATAATAGAATAACTCAAGTTTTTATAAATATAATTAAAAATGCAATTGAAGCAACTGAAAATAAAATTGAAAAAAAAATAATTATTAAAGTCGAAATAATTAATGAAGAAATTAAAATAAATATTATAGATAATGGTGAAGGATTTACCAAAGAGCAATTATTAAGATTAGGGGAACCCTTTTTTACCACTAAGCAGAACGGCACTGGTCTTGGTATCTCATTATCCCAAGAAATAATTAAAGCTCATAATGGAATTATTAAATATGATAGTGAAGTTAATAAAGGCACTACAGTTTCAATAATTATTCCTATAGTTAGTAATAATTAATGTTATGATTGTGGAATTGGACCAGCTTCAATAAAAATGCTTTCATTAAAATAATGATTGTTTTTAAGAGAAAATAATTTGGAAGTAGAAATTAAAAAGTAATCATAAAGTAATAAGTGTTCTTTAGTATTAACAACTGGATCATCCCAAGTTAAATCAAGATGATACCATTTTCCATCAAGATAAACAAGATTCCAAATATGAACATCGTTAGAAATTCTATAATTAGGAATATTCATTTTTATTAGAAAAAGAGACATTGCATCACTATAACCACCACAAATAGCCATGTTTTGAAATAAAGGACCAACTGCTTTATGAGATTGATAACTAGGAATAAAATCTAAATCATTATTAGTAATTGCCTTAGCTCGTTTGGTATCATATGAGGTAGTATTTATAATATAATCATGAATCGTTAGAATTTTTTCTTTGTTATCCATATTATCATCAATAATTTTATTATATATTTCTTCAATTTTATTTTCTAATAGTTCTATTTCATGACCATGATAAACTTTATCAATAGTTAATGAAATTTGACCAAGATTATTATAATTAGTATAAATAAAATTATAAGAATTAAACGGATGAACAAAATTGTTAATAATTGATAAAAGGGATGCATCTTTTGATAATTCTTCAACATCATCAAGACAATTTTTGTATTTTGATCCACAATAAAAAGTAAAATTGTTCCACCCATTGTTTAAAACAGTATAAAAAACATTTTCAAGTTCCTTTTTATTATTAGGTAGAAAATTATCAGTTTCAGATAAATATTGAAAGTTATAATCTAATTTATATTGGTTAGGATTTTCAATAATAACCTCTTTTTTATAAATAAAATTAGAAATAATAAATTGAGAAATCTTAGTTTTATAGATAATAGTTAAACCCAATATTAATAATAGGATTAGAATCTGAATTGTTTTTTTCATATTATCTTTACCTTTCATTAAAAAAAGAGTAAATTACTCCATAACATTTACTTTTTTTGTCAATTTCGATTTGTTTCGAGCTCCTTTATTTTTATGAACGATACCTTTTTTGACCGCTTTATCAATTCTTTTAATAGCAACCCCAAGTGCCATATTTGCTTCTTCTTTATTATTTTCAGCAATAGCTTTATTTACCTTTTTTATAGATGTACGCATACTTGCTTTATATTCATTGTTACTTTGTTTTTTAGTAGCGATTACTTTTACCTTTTTAGTAGCATTTTTTAAATTTGGCATTATTTCACCTCCCAAGTTATTAACATATTAATTTTAACAAAAAAAAGATTAAAATGCAATAAAAATAAATATTTATGCCAAAATAACAATAGGTGATAGAGTGGGACATGAAATAAATTTAGAAAAGCATAGCCTCAGGACAGATTTGGCTATTGAAGCAATTGCTAATCTTAAATCTGAAACAGGGATTAAATCACATCTTGAAAAAAAGGAAGATCTTACGATAACTACCGTTTTTCTTGATGAAACAGGTTCTAATAAAATAGGGAAACCTAAAGGAAGTTATATTACTATTGAATTTGAAGATATTACCGATCATCAAAACAAAGAAAAAGTAAAACAAATTTTTAGTGAACAATTAAAAAAGATGTTAACATATTTAAAAATTAAAACAACTGATTTAGTTTTAATAGTTGGACTAGGTAATGAAAAATCAACCCCCGATTCGCTTGGTCCATTAACTATTAATAATATAATTGTTACTAATCATTTATATATGCTAAATAGTTTAGATGATGGTTTTAGAAGAGTATGTACTTTAAAACCAGGAGTAATGGGAACAACTGGGATTGAAACTAGTGATTTAATTGTTAGTATTGTTAAAGAAATTAAACCTAATTTAGTTATAGTTATTGATTCTCTAGCTAGTCAATCGATTGATCGCTTAAATAAAACGATTCAAATGACAGATACAGGAATTCACCCTGGAAGTGGAATTGGAAATCAAAGAAAAAAAATAGATGAAAAAACAATTGGTACGCCAGTAATTGCAATTGGGGTTCCCACTGTAGTAGATGCTGTTACAATCGTTAGTGATACTTTTAATTATATTCATAAGCATTTTTCTTATTCAAAATATAATGTTAATAGTCCAGCTGATAGACTAGTTCCAGTTACTAGTATTAATTATTTAAAAAAACAATATGCAATAAAAAAGGAAGATAAAGAAAAACTATTTGGAATGGTTGGTAGTTTAAACGATGAAGAAATAAAACAATTAATTTTTGAAGTATTAACTCCAATTGGCTATAATTTAATGGTAACTCCAAAAGAAGTGGATTTTGTTATAAATAAATTAGGTGAAGTTATTGGAAATGGAATTAATAGTGCCCTGCATAAAAATGTTACAGATGGATAAAAATTAACCCTTTAAGTTAGTTCGACAAAATAAA
>CAZGXD010000104.1:1646-3559 GCA_964529625.1 uncultured Muribaculaceae bacterium | reverse complement strand
GCTGATCGGGATGCTAATTGGATGGGCAATATTTATCGTTTTCTAGGGCTAACGGTTGAAGTTAATCACCGTGATTTAAGTCCGAGTGAAAAAAGAATCGCTTATGAAGCCGATATCTTATATTCAACTAATAATGAAATTGGGTTTGATTATTTACGAGATAATATGGTAGTTAAAGCTGAAAATAGGGTTCAGCGCCCTTTAAACTTTGTTATTATTGATGAAGTTGATTCAATTTTAATTGATGAAGCTAGAACCCCTTTAATTATTTCTGGGGGTAATCTTCATTCAACTAATTTATATCTTCAAGCCGATCGGTTTGTAAAAACTCTTAAAGAAAATGAAGGTTATATTTATGATGAAAAAACAAATTCAGTTGCTTTAGATCCAATTGGAACAGAAAGAGCAGAAAAAGAATTTAATCTTAACAATTTATTTGATTTGGCTAATACAACTTTAGTTCATTATATTAATCAAGCTTTAAGGGCTAATTATACAATGAAAGTTGATTTCGACTATGTAGTTGAAGAAGGAAGAATTATTATTGTTGATCCGTTTACGGGCCGTTTAATGCATGGGCGTAATTATTCGGATGGTTTACATCAAGCAATTGAGGCGAAGGAAGGGGTTGAAATAGGAGAAGAAACTAAAACCTTAGCTACAATAACTTTTCAAAACTTGTTTAGAATGTATAAAAAACTGTCGGGAATGACAGGAACAGCTAAAACAGAGGAAGAAGAGTTTAGAGAAATATATAATATGTATGTTATATCTATTCCGACTAATGTTCCCGTTATTCGAGAAGATTTTGGGGATTTAATTTTTGCTACAAAAAAAGGTAAATTTAAAGCTATTATTTCTGAAATTAAAGAAAAATATGAAAAAGGACAACCAGTTTTGGTGGGAACAATTGCAGTTGAAACTAGTGAGTATGTAAGTACTTTATTAAAAAAGGAAGGAATTCCTCATGAAGTTTTAAATGCTAAGAATCATGCTCGAGAAGCAGAAATTATTGCTAAAGCTGGTCAAAAAAGTTCAATAACAATTGCTACTAATATGGCAGGTCGGGGAACAGATATAAAATTAAGCGATGAAGTTAAAACGTTAGGTGGTCTTTGTGTTATAGGAACAGAAAGACATGAATCAAGAAGAATTGATAATCAATTAAGAGGACGTTCAGGGCGACAAGGAGATCCAGGAATATCTCAATTTTGTGTTTCTTTTGATGATGAATTAATGGTTCGCTTTGGAACTGATCGAGCTAAAGGAATGTTACAAAAGGTTGGCTTTGATGATGATTTATCGCTTCGTAGTGGTATGTTTGCTAAAATGATTGAATCAGCCCAACGACGAGTTGAAGGAAACAATTTTGATATTCGTAAACAATTATTACAATATGATGATGTGATAAATAATCAGAGAACGATTATTTATGAAAAAAGGAATGAAATTTTAGATTTAGATTCTATCTATGAAACAATTAAAAATAATTTTTTTGATTATATTGAAGAATTAGTTATGAGTCATTTAATTGAAACTAGTGAATTAACAGAATTAGATTTATCAGAAATATTAGAAACTGTTAATACAAAATTATTAAAAAAGGCTATTATCATTGAAGAAATAAAGGATAAAAACGAAACTGAAATCATTGATTATATTTTAAATAAAATAATTAATGAATATGAAAATAAAGTAAAAAATGTTCCTACTGAAATAAAGAATGAATTTGAAAAGGCAATTGCACTTAGAGTAATTGATACTTATTGGATGGAACATATAAATACGATGGCCCATTTAAAAGAGGGAATTCATTTAAGACAATATGCTCAAGAAGACCCCCTTCGGGCATATACTAAAGAAGGTTATGATATGTTTGATAATTTATTAAATACAATTGATCGTGAAATCAC
>CAZGXD010000104.1:0-1546 GCA_964529625.1 uncultured Muribaculaceae bacterium | reverse complement strand
TGATTTATCTAGTGATTTAAATTATATTAATGCCACCAAATTTGTTGAATTAATAAATAGTAGTGAAAAACAAGTAATTGTTTTAGGTCAAACAACTTGTGGGGCTTGTTCACGAGTAATACCTATATTAGAAGAGATAATTCAACAAGAAGAAATTGAAATAAGTTATATTAATGTTGATCAAATTGAGAGTGATGAAGAATATCAAAAATATAATAAAGAGATGTCTAATTTGGGGTTAACAACATATTATACGCCCCATATTATGGTCGTTCAAAAAGGAATAGAATTAGGAAATATTGTTGGTGTAACTACTAAGGAAGATTATATTGAGTTATTTAAAGAACATGGTGTAATTAAATAAAAGGAGGGCTAAAATGCAGAGACATGTTTATCCTAAGGTAAAGGAATTTAAAAAAAGGTATTTTTTTACAATTGCTTGGAGAATAAAGGCTCACTCTAAAGTTATCGATCTTCATTTAAATGAGGGTGAATATATTAAATATGCTTTTGCTGCTCAAAAGAATGATAGTCAATTAGATATTTTTACAACTTATGTAGTTGCTTTAAGTAATAAAAGAATATTACTGGGTCAAAAAAGATTGTTTTGGGGCTATTTCTTTACTGCAATAACACCAGATATGTTTAATGATTTAAAAGTTGAAATGGGTATTATTTGGGGAAGTGTTAAAATAGATACAATTAAAGAAGTTGTCGTATTATCTAATATTCAAAAAAAGGCTCTTCCTGAAATTGAAACTTCGATAACAGAATATATGATGAAAGAAAAAAAGAAATATCTTCAAAAAAAAAGACCAAAAGGAGTAAAAGGAGGTAAAAATAATATATAAAATTTAATATATTATTATAAAATATGAAAAGATTATTAAAAATGTTATTAATATTATTCTTTATGTATTTACTAATTCAGTTATCTTTTAAATTTTTTGGCAAAGGGCATCAGCTTAATTATCAAATTAAAATAGATGAAAAAACTTTTGAAATTGAAGAAAATTATATTAGTAATATTAAAAATGAAATTGATAGTTATCATTTTGATATTTTTTATAATGATAATATTTTTAGTTTTCAAACATATGTTAATTTTAATAAAAGTGACACACTTATAAAAGAAATTAAATATTTTGAGAATGAAAATTATATTTGCGTATTGCCAATTTTTATAAAAAAGGGAATAATTATAGATTTTTTATGTAAAAGTAAAGAAAAAACGGTTTATTATCAAACTATAATGGGAGAAGATAAAGAATTAGATGATTATGTTGCGAGTATAAAAGAATATGATTTTAAAAAATGGGAAGATAATAAAAAAGAGGAAACTAAAATTGGTCCTGTTAAAATCTATAAAAATAATATTGTTGATAATCATTTTGTAGGAGTAAATAATTATAAAGGAGTTTATATTTTAGATAATTTAAGTCAAAAGAAAGTAGTCGATATTAAAATATTTAATGATGATATTTATGTTCGTAATTTAGAAACATTAGTTGATAATTTTTATGTAGTCGCTAATTATAATTCTGAA
>CAZGXD010000103.1:0-3562 GCA_964529625.1 uncultured Muribaculaceae bacterium | reverse complement strand
TTCCTTTTTTATATTTTATAATAGTATTAGGTGGTACGTAGTATGAAAAATTATATTTTAAACAAATTAATAATCTTTATTAAAAATTTTTATCCCAATTATACAAAAGAAGAATTAGCAATTTTAAAGTATGGATTAGAAGGAATCTATATAACCTTAACTAAGACAATTATTATCTTTACAATTGCTTATTTTTTAAAAATACATAAACAACTTTTATTTATTATTATCATTTATAACTTTCTTAGATTATTTTCATTTGGAATGCATTCTAAAAACAGTACAAACTGTCTTTTATCTTCTACTTTTATTTTTATTGGCTTGGTTTATCTATGTCAATTAATTCAACTTCCATTTTTTGTTAAAATTTTAGTTGCTTTTATCTCAATTATTATTTTTATTAAATACTCCCCTGCTGATACTGCTAAAAGACCGATTATAAATAAAAAGAAACGTTTTATTTATAAACTCGTCTCTACTTTAACAATAATTTTATATAGTTGCTTATTACTTATTAATAAACAAAACTTTATTAGCAACGCTTTATTTTTAGTAATGATTTTACAGTCATTTTTAATTACACCGTTGTGCTACTCAATATTTAATCAAACTTATAATAATTATTTAGATTGGAAAGGAGGGAAACAATGTTAAAATTAATAGCAATTGTAATAAATTATATTGGTTTTGTTGCTGCTAATGGTTTTAGTACTGCTTGTATGTTTTTTTGGTTAGATGAACCAACTACACCAGAAAACTTAATAAAATAACGAAACCAAGGCTCAAAAAAATGTAGGTTAATTCCTACATTTTATTTTTACTTTTTGTTTAAAAACATCTTTAATTATTTCGCGTTTAATTGTAATTTGTTTATTCCTATCAATAACTTTTCTTACAATATACAAACCATAACCACGTCCTTTACCCTTACTAGAATAACCGATATTATCTAGTTTATCTAAATTAAGTGGTTCACCAAAGGTATTAGAAATTGATAAAATGATATCATTTTTTCCTTTATATAAATAAAGACCAATTTCCTTTTTATCTAGAGTTTCAGTCGCTTCAATAGCATTATCAATTAAAATGCCTACAATCATACAAAAATCTTTATTTAATTCAAAACTAATATCCTTAAACTGAATTACATCAATATTACGACTCACTTCAATATTATAAACTATTCCTTTTTCTTTCATAAGTAGGACCTTTTGATATACTAATCCTTGTAGCCCACCAATTGGAAATTTTTTAGTCTTAACTAAAATTTCTTCATCATCAATCTTTTTATGATTAATTATTTCATCAATATATTCCTTAATACTGTATTTACTTTTACTAACCATATCCCTTAATATAATAAAATGATTTTTATTTTCATGATTAACGATTCTATATTTTTCTAAAATTTTTTCATATTCATTTAAATTTGCAATTAATTCATCAAATTCTTGTTTTAAATTAACATTATAAACTTTCTCTTTCAAAATCAAGAGGATTAAAGAATTAATAATTAAAATTAAAATAATACCAAGTAATATTACTTTAAGAATATTACAATTTAAATACAAGTAGTAAAAATAAGCCGAATAACTGCAAACTATAAAAATAACTAAAAAGAGATAATCCTTTTTTAAGATACATTTATTATTATCAAATAAAGTTGAAAAAAGAGTATTTATTTTTTTAATATTAACCATCGTTATTAAAAAACCAGAAATTATTATATTTATCCATAAATTTCCAAGAAACTCTTTCGATAATTTAGAAACTTCAATTTTAAAAATAGCAGTTAAGAAAAAGACGCAGATAATTTCTCCAATTGCCATTAAAATAAAAGTTAAAAAACTTACCATAATTATATCCTTTATTTCCCCTTTAAAATAAATTTTACTTAGTATAGCTAAAACTATATAATTAAAAATTACCCTAATAAAATGAGTCGTAGCAATAAAAGATATAGTAATAATAACAGCATTAATTATTATTATTGCCCAGTATTTATAATCTTTAAAATCAATTGTCTTTTTTAAAATTTTACTTGAAACATAGAAAATGGCAAACGAAAAAACAAAACTATTTACAAAAAGGCTCATGTTATGATTACCTCATTTTTATATTTAGAACTTAACCAATCTATTTCTTTACCATTATCAAAAATTATTATTTTTTTAGCCATATTAACTACCGTAACCCGATTCGTGTTCACTATACAAGAACGATGAGACCTTTTAAAATCTGTTCCTAAAAGTTCTAACATTTCCGTTAGGGTTTTATTAACCCTATATCTAGAATAATCAGTAACAATATCTATTTTTCTCTCTATATTATCTCTCACAATATATAAAATATCATCAACAGGAAAAATATATTTTACCCCTTTATCTTCAAATTTAATCATTTCCTTTTTCCCGATAATATTCAGGGCTTTCTTAATAACTCTTTTCAAATTATATTTATAATTATCATACTTATTAATAAATGATAAAAATAAAAACTCATTTTTTAAAACCGTGTAACCAATCTCATCATGAGAAGTTAAAAATATAATTACACTTTCCATATCCTTTTCCCTAATCATACGTGCTATATCAATTCCAGAACTTGTTGGTGTTTCAATATCTAAAATATATATTTTATTTCCAATCCTTGATCGAACTAATTTTAAAAATTCCTTATTATAGTCATTAAAAACATGCTTTTTATAAGCCAACTTATTTTTCATCATTTCTTGATCAATAATTTTAGAAACACTATCAATAATTTTCGTACAATCATCACATAAAACAAAATTAATCATTAAATACATCCTTCCTTAAACGTTCGCTCTTCGTAAAACTAATATTATCACATAATGCACTAAAAAGCAACTATTTTTATTTATTTTATATTTTTCTTTAAATCTACTACTAAAAGAGAAAAATTAACAATCTTAATAATGGTAAATTAGTTAAAGCAAGTTCTGTTTGTAATGGTTGTAATTCTAAAATAGGTTGTCGAAAAAGAAAATATTATTATAGAACTAACGATTCTCAAAGTAATTATAAAGATATTTTAGTTTCATCTCGTGAAGGTATTGATATGGATTGTGAAGAATTTATGTTATTAAATAATACAATAAAAGAAGACATTGAAAAAGGACATTCATTTTACATGAATGCCCAAAACAATCCGGAAATCAATATAACCGAACGAACTTTATATAACTATCAAGAATTCGGTTATTTTACTACTAAAAATATTGATTTCCCCAGAAAAGTGCGATATAAAAAGAGAAAACGTTATATCGGTAAAACCAAGAAAGATAGAATAATCAGAAGTGGTAGAACCTATAACGACTCCAAAAATATATCGCAACAATAGTATAACACATTTTTTTAGAATTAGACACACTAACAAATTAAAAAATAACAAATTGTTTACTTACTATAATTTTTAAATCCTTAATTCTTTTATGATTTTCAATAGGATTCATCCTTTGATTCATCAAAAAATATCCAACTATCCAATCCCTAATTTCTTTTAAAATTATAGCTACTTGCATCAATATATTTATCATGTT
>CAZGXD010000102.1:0-3565 GCA_964529625.1 uncultured Muribaculaceae bacterium | reverse complement strand
CCCATCTAAATCAACTTTTAACATAACACCATGCCAACAAACACAATAACTGTTTATTATATCACTAGAAGTTGAAGACCCACCAATTATATATCCTTCTAAAAGACAATTATCTACTTGTTCAACAGAATAAAATGACGTATAAGTTTCATCATCCCCAAATTGCTGTTTCAATTGCTCAATACCTTTTGCATTATATTTTATTATAACAGCTGGATGGCCGTAGGAGCTACCACTACCAACTGTCCCGACAGCAATATATCCACCATCGGAAGTTTTTACTACAGAGTAAAGTTCATAATCACTACTGTCATTGAGATTTGTTTTCCATTCAAAATTACCACTCATACTATATTTAATAAGAAAATAATCATTATCATTATCACTACCATCATCTTTACCAACCACCATATATCCACCATCAAAAGTAGTACTTATGAATTGAAAATAATTATTATTACCATAATTATTTACCCAATTAACTTCACCATCCTTATCATATTTTACTATAATAGCTTTCTTACCTTCATCAACAATTTCACTAAACCCAACTGCTACATAGCTACCATCAGTAGTACTTATTACTGAATTAAACTCACCATTACCATCAAAACTTTTTGCCCATTCTTCTTTCCCATTTGCACTATATTTTACTATAATAGCTTTCTTACCTTCATCAACAATTTCACTAAACCCAACTGCTACATAGCTACCATCAGTAGTACTTATTACTGAATTAAACTCACCATTACCATCAAAACTTTTTGCCCATTCTTCTTTCCCATTTGCACTATATTTTACTATAATAGCTTTCTTACTTTCATCAACAATTTCACTAAACCCAACTGCTACATAACCACCATCTAAAGTAGGTGTTATAAATAAAAAGACATCATATACACCAACATTATAATTACTAACCCATTCAACCTCCCCATCCAAATTTAATTTAACTATAACACCACCAGTTGTTTCAGATGATAAATTCAAGTTTGCACCCACACCAATATACCCATCATCTACACTTATTACATTGTAAATTTCCAGTTCTCCGTATTCCGCAAATATAGTTATGAAGGTTTTATCACCTAAAATTATAGTACATTCTTCCTTAGATTTTTTTTCGATTATTATGTCATCATCAAAAAAGTTTTTAGTTGCACAATAAGTACCATTATGAAGAGCTAATGAGGTTTTACCTTCTGTATTAATAACAATTGTCCCATTTTCAGGAACATCACCATCATAATTTAATGACACTGACGATAAATTAGATCTCTCAACTCCATCATTATACTCAAACTTTAACATTTTAGGTGCCTTATCTAACATTAATTCCTTTTGTTTTAAACTTATTGTTTTTGTTAAATCTCTCATATTATTTTCAAAAGTCTTTTTACGAGATTTTTCAATTGTTTTCATTGTTTCTGGAATAACAATTACCATTATAAACGCTAAAACAACAATTACAGCTAACAATTCTATTAATGTAAATCCTTCTTCTTTTCTTTTATTTAATAACATATATCTTACCTCTTTTTCATTATTACATAAAATATATCACATTGCGTGATACATGTCAATTTCACATAATAAAATCATGTAAAGAGAGTGATTAATCTATGATAATGTCTTAAGTGTTATTTTGGGAAAATGTCCCAAAATAATAGTGTAAAATAAATTGAAAAACAAAAATATATATGATAAAATTAATTTAAAGTGTAAAATAAATTGAAAAACAAAAACCTATATGATAAAATTAATTTAAAGACCAACTATAATAAGTCAACAAATATTTAATAAAGATTATGAAAAAGTTTGAAATATACATTTTTATTAAACAAAGGTATGACAAAAATCACCGAAAGGTGTAAAATTTTGAAAATTATAGTTGGGCATCAGCGAATATTTTCGTATCTAATATAATCCCTATTTTCTTTAAGAATATAGTAGATGATAGTTAGAAGTTTACGAGATACTCCTGCCAAAGCAACAAAATGGTGTTTACCTTCCCCAATCTTTTTATCATAGTAGGCTCTAAGTTCAGGATCAACAGACATCGCTACTAAAGAAGCAGTATAAATGGCATGTCTAAGATAAGGAGAACCTCTTTTAGAAGTTTTTTCATTAGAAGAAACCTTATTATCCGATTGAGATTGTGTAGGGTCTATACCAGCAAAAGCAGTTAGTTTACTTGGTTTGTCAAAGGTTTTAATGTCACCTATCTCAGATAAGATAACTGGAGCAAGAACTTTACCAACCCCAGGAACTGACAAAAGATGAGTATCTAATTTATCATAAATAACCTTGATTTTATCATTTAATTCATCAACTTGGCTTTCTAAAAAGATCATCTGATTAATTAATTGTTTAATTTCAAAAGAACAAGCATCATTAGTAAACTTTATACCGAAAGAATCTTTAGCTAAAGACTTAAGATTTAAGGCAGAAGATTTACCTAAATGACCTTTGGAATGTTTAGATAATAAATTAGATAATTTAGTTAAGTTAATTTTAAGAATATCTTCAGGAGTGGAACAAGTAAGTAATATTTGTTTAGAAGTCACACCAAAAGTATCAGAAAAAGCCTTCTTATATTCAGGAAAAACTTTATCTAAAATACCAATAGTTTGGGTTTTTAAAGTGGCAATGTTATCAACAATTTTGGATCTAAATCTAGTTAATGTTTTTAAGGATAACAAATCTTCTTCTAGTAAAGAAGTAGAAGATGCACCAAAAACTCTCAAATAATCAGCAATAATAATAGAATCAATAATATCATTTTTTTGTTTTCTATTATTATAAGCACCACGATAAGACTTAATTTGATAAGGGTTATAAACGGAAACATTAAAATCTTTATCAATCAAAGCAGAATATAGAGAAAGCCAATAGGAACCTGTAGCTTCCATAGCAATAAGAACATTGGTTAAATCATTAGTGACAGAATTAATGTTATCTAACAGTTTGGAAAACCCTTCTTTAGAATTAGTGAATTTGATAGAGCGAATAACAACTTTACCATTATTATCAATAATTGAAGCAACATGATTAGTTTTAGCAATATCAATACCTAAATAAAACATAGAACACAACCTTTCTTAAAATTAATAAATAGTGATAGAGGCAACCCTCTTATAACTTTACAAGATATAACCTAGCGATATATAAAAGGCAAAAGATAAATCTGATCCTTATCCAACTTATTAATATCCAAATGTAAAGTAGAGGCTTTAGTCTTTAATAAGAGCCAAATGCTCAAGGAGGAAACTAAAACCACTCCAACACTTACAAATATTATAATACATTTGTATTATAATTACGAGTTTATAGATATCTCTTAACAAAAATCTAAATATATAGAAAAATGTGATTAAATATCTATAATCACATTATACTAGGAGGAACTTATTTTGAAAAAAAAGAAAACTATAATTATTATTTTTATATTTATCATCCTACTTAGTTTTACCTTTTTTATAATAAATTATAATCAATACAAAATTAAAATCAAAGAAATAAATAAAATTAAAGACATTACTAATATAACATTAATTAAAACTAA
>CAZGXD010000101.1:0-3568 GCA_964529625.1 uncultured Muribaculaceae bacterium | reverse complement strand
TAATTTAGTACACCCACATTATCAAGAGCGAAATTATAAATAAATGTAATGATTGGGAACATAATTATGATAGTTTTAAGCCAGAAGTATATCTTCAATATGAAGAAGCAAAATATGGTTTCAATTTTGGGGAAATAAGAGATGGAATAGAACTTGGAAAATTAAAAGGTACATTAGTTGTAAATTACAAAACTAAAACTTATTATTCAGGAAAGGATTATGAAAATAAGGTATCTTATACGACAAGTGTAGTAGAACGTTTTGATTGTAATAGTACTGGTGCACGTTGTGTTAAAAGGACGCAGGTATACCCAATAAATGATAATCGAGATGAACAATATCAAAAGAAGTATGTTTATACTTTAAATAATAATGTGTATAGGTATATAACTAAACCTATGGGGTTATCACAACATAAAACCCCCGTAAGCTCAAGCGATCAATATATTAATATTGGGTATTCGAATTTACCTATTCATTATTCAAGATTACCATTAAAATATGATATTGATTTAAAATATACATCTTTTGGTCCTAATAATAAATTTAATAATTATGTATTTAGAGGAAATAAATTTGGAAGATATAGAAGTAACTCTTTTAAATGTAACAACCTTTATGAATGTGAATATGAAGTTGATAATGAATTTATGTATTGTAGTAGAACAAAATGTAAAGATATTCAAATTATTTTTAGACCAGTATCATTATCACATCCTTTTTTAACATCTACTGGGGCTAACAGAAGACCTGGTGAAAATTGGCACAATGATGTAGAAAAAATAACCGAAAACAGAAATTTATCAGTTCCTGAAAGAATTTATTCTGATAGAGATCCTATGTATGAAATAACATTAAATACAGCTCTAATTGGACAAATCAGAAAGTATAATCGGGACGCAAGAGGGGGATATTCTGATTTTAGCTTAGAATGTCTTACTGGAACTGGCAGAGAATGTAAAAGTCAATTTATTAGAAGTAAATTTAATTCTAGTTTTGTGTCTAGATGGTGTGGAATGTCATCAGATTGGGATAGATGTGAAAAGGATGATAGATAAAATAAAAATGGAAATAAAAATGAATAAATGTCTAGAAAGTTTAATCTGTATCTTTTAATGTAAAGTTAATGATAAAAATGTTTAATAATTGCTAAAATATGGTAAAATATAATTAAAGAATAGTAATTATTATAAAAAGGAGGAGGTAATTTAATGAAGGAGTCTTTTTGGGGAATATTTATAGTAACATTTGGAATAGTTACGATGTTTCTTATTTATTCTTTTCAAGGAATTACTGATACTAGTGAACATAATTATAATATTTTAAAAGAAGTAACTGAAGCGGCTATGATGGATGCAATTTCTTTGCCAGATTATAGAAGAGATGCTATTGTAAGAATAGATAGAGAAAAATTTGTTGAGAACTTTGTTAGACGCTTTGCTGAAAGTGCTAGACTTGGGAAAACATATAATATTAGAATTTACGATGTGGTTGAATATCCTCCTAAAGTAAGTATTCAAGTATCATCAGGAGAACAGGCAAAAACAGGGGAAGAAATATATAATTTTGATATAGTCAATAGAATTGATGCAATTCTAGAAACGCCATTTTAGAAAGGAATGAGTTTATGAATAATATAATAAATACTTTTAAAAGGTTTATCCAAAACAAAAATACAGTGACAATATTAGGAGTTATAATTATAATAGCCATTTTATATTTTGGTTATAATAGTCAGATTCAAAAGCAAGTAAGTCCTATTAAAGGAGTTCCTATTGCTAGGCATGAAATTCCTCCTAAAACTGAAATAACTGAGGAAATGCTTGATGATGTTGATATCCCTCCAATTGTTATGCAAAAAGGGGCGATTACTGAAAGTGGTTTAGTTATAGGAAAATATACCAATCATAATACTGTGATACCAGAGGGAAGTTTATTTTATGAGGGTGTTCTTGTTAGAAAAGAGGATTTGCCAGATGCGGCTTTTGAAAAAGTAAAAGAAGGTGAAGAAGTTGTAAAAATGGCAGTAAGTACTGATTCAACTTATGGGAATGCTATTTTCCCAGGAAATAAAATCGATATATATATGAAAGCAGAATCGCTTGAAGGTTTAATAATGGTTGGAAAATTATTTGAAAACATTGAAATTGTTGATGTTAAGGATAGTAGTGGGCAACATGTTTTTGAAGATGCAACTGATAGTAGAAGTCCATCAATGATGATATTTGGTTTAAAACCAGAATATAGTAATTTGTTTTGGAAAGCGGAATTTTTAAATGTTGGTTCAGTTGAATTGTTTCCAGTTCCTCATGGTAAGCGAGTTAAGGAAGAGGAAGGCGAAGTAACAGTTATTGCTAAAAAATTAGAAGAGTTTATTCATATTAATTCTGAGCCTAATCCAGAACTAATTGAGGTTGAAGAAATAGAAGATGAAGTTGAAGATGATATTCCTAATTTTGAAGATTTAGACTTTATTGAATAATTACGATAAGAGAATAGAAAGAATATAAGGAGGTAAAAATGAACGATATATTATTTTCACAAATTGATTTTGGACCTCTTGAAGAACTTCTAAATGATGATGACATAACAGATATTTCTTATAGTAATGGTGGACAAATATGGCTAAAAACCTTATCTAAGGGGATTTTTAGAATTGAAAAAAAGGAGATAAACAATGCTTTTATTGAAAAATTAGCCTTTCAGTGCTCGAATGTAATGGGAAAAACCTTTAATATGGCTCATCCGTTTCTTGATGCTGAAGGAGCCGAATTACGTTTAAATTTTGTTCATGATTCGATAGCTAGAAATGGAATAGCTGTTGTTTTTAGAAAGACACCAGCTAAAATTAGACTTGTTAAAGAAAAAATATTAGAAGAAAAATATATTACTTTGGATATTCATGATTTTCTTGAAAAATGTGTTCACGGACATTGTAATATTATAGTTTGTGGGGAAACTGGTTCAGGGAAAACAGAATTTGTTAAATATTTAGCTTCTAAAATAGCTGAAAATGAAAAGATTATTACTATTGAAGATACATTAGAACTACATTTAGATCGCATTTTCCCACATCGTGATATTGTAGCTATGAAAACAAATAATATTGCTTCTTATTCTGATGTTTTAGTAACTTGTATGAGGCAAAACCCTAAATGGATTTTATTATCAGAAGTTCGTAGTGCGGAAGCAGTTATGGCAGTTCGAAATTCAATTTCTTCTGGTCATTATATTTTATCAACTATTCATGCTGATAAAGCTTCATCGATTCCTAATCGAATGTATAGTTTATTAGAAACAAATCAAGATATTGGGCAATTTTTAAATTCAATTTATAGATATGTTCAACTAGGAATATATGTAAGAGGATATCAAGATAAAGAAACCAAACGTTTTATTCGTGAAATAGCCGAAGTAACAGAGTTTTATGTTACCCAAGATAACGATGCTAAATATAATAATATTTATAGAAAATTATCTGATGGAAGAATCATTAGAAATGCTCCAAGTTCTTATCTTTTAGATTATTTAGAAATTCAAGGAGTGTTTTTAGATAAAGAATTATTAG
>CAZGXD010000100.1:1723-3633 GCA_964529625.1 uncultured Muribaculaceae bacterium | reverse complement strand
AGTAAAATTTCTATTAAGAGTTAATACTATTGAAAAAAGTAAAACTAATCCTCAAAAAATATGGTTTATGACTAAAGTTGAGCAAATTATTAAAGAAGAAAAGAAAAAAGAAGAGCAAACAAAAAAATAATTGCTTGTTTTATGTTGAAAAAAGTAAAATTATGCTATAATTAGATTATAAAATAGAATTCTAGTTTTAAAGGAAGGTAAAATGAAAAAAATAAAAGGGATTATCGATTGTGTATTTAAAAATAAAATAAAATTTTTAATTTTGGTAATGGGACTCTTTTTATTATTGCTAGTTGCGATCCCAACTTTATCTAGATATAGAAATAAAAATGTTTTTCCGACCTTATCAGTATGGGATGGAAGTATTGCTACTGAGTATAAAAGTGGTGATGGTTCAGTTGAAGATCCATATTTGATTTCTAATGGGTCGGAACTAGCTTATTTTTCAGCCCAGCTGGAAGAAAATGATAATGAGGGTTATGAGGGTAAATATTTTAAATTAAGTAATGATATTATGTTAAATAAGGGAATTTTTAAATGTGATCCCGAATTAAAGTTACAATATATTTTAGATGAAAATACTTATTATCTTGATAGATATACCGGGAAATATTATGAAGATGAAATAGAATTTGATGAAGAAATCGGGCTTGTTAATATTTTTAAATCCCTTAATGGATTTAAAGGTTTTTTTGATGGTTCTTCTTTTACGATTTATGGATTATATGTAGCCGATGAAGAAGAAAATGAATTGGGCTTATTTACTAATTTAGAAGGTGAAATTCATAATTTATATGTTGATAATGCTATAATTTATGGAGGATTACGGACTGGGGGAATAGTCTCAACAGCCACTAATTCTGTTATTAAAAATGTTTTATTTGATGGTTATGTAATTGGTAAAGAAGATGTTATTGAACAAACAATAACTATTTCGCCTTCAGTTGAACCTATAATTTTAGATGGTAATGGTAATGATGTTGATTTAAATGGTTATTATCCATTTGTGGGGGCAGATATTATCTCATCATCACTTACGGGAACTTATATTATAAATGATAATGCGAGTGGTAATCATACAATTAAAATAAATGATGAAGAAGTAGAAGATGGTAGTTTTAATCTTTATTTAGGGACAGATAAATTAAATCAAATATCGATTGTTGGAAACACTAATTCAACCGAAGATGTTACGGTTGACTTTACTGAATTTAATTATAATGTTACTTATAATTATGCTTTAACTGGGGGTATTGTTGCTTTAGCTAAAAATACCGAAATTGAAAATGCTATAAATAAGGGTAGTGTTTATGGTTATTCAGTAAGTGGGGGTATCGTAGGGGCAAGTCTTAATGAAATTAACTTAAATCAGGCCTATAATACTGGAAAAATAAATGCAACTAATTATAGTGGGGGTTTAGTTGGAGTGATTGAACAAAGTCAAGATGAAGATGAAGTTTTAATTGCCAAAAGTTATAATGTCGGTCAAATAACTAGTTCTAATTTGGGAGGCTTAATTGGAGGAATTATTGATAATCAAGCAGATGTTAATATTAATAATGTTCTTGATGCATCAGAGACTGATTATAGTATTGGAACAATTTCTAATTCAAATGTTTCAGTTAGTGAATTTTATTATATTACTGGAGGTATAAAAACTGGTACTGTTACTGGCACTTTAGGGCAGGTTGATTCCTTGGATTTAACTAAAGATTTCTTTCTTACTAATTTATCTTATGTAGAGTTTGTAGATTATGAAAATTTAGAAACAAATAATGATGCTGTTTGGGTTTATGAAGAAGATGAATTACCTATTTTATATTTTGATAGTATTAGGAATCCAATTGCTAATATTCATGTAAGTTTATATTCATGGAATAATTTTAGTACTCAGTTAAAAA
>CAZGXD010000100.1:0-1623 GCA_964529625.1 uncultured Muribaculaceae bacterium | reverse complement strand
TAAAAGTTGCGACTTATCCTTTTGTTAATTTTAAGGAGTTGGGACATACTAATAAATTATTTTCTGAAACCGAGATAACCGATTTTGAAGAAGAAGACTATACGATTATTTTAGACTTTTTAAAGACCGAGATTGAAATTAATCATGAGAATAATTTCCTTTTTCTAGAACTTTATGATGGGGATAAACTAATTAAACCAACTTTAAATGATACCATAAAAGAATATAATCTTTATTATGATTTGGATGGAGTATCTTTATCTTTAACAACTGATTATAATGGTGATGGAATTAGTTATAATAGTGATTCGGTTACTAATATTAATCTTCTTAGTAGTCTTAATTATGGCTTAATTGGAACTGATAAGATAATTGATACGACATATGAAAATATGAAAATTGGTTTAGCAATAAAAATGGTTGATAGTAATAATAAGATTGTTGATAAAAAGTATTTTAAAAATTTTACTTTTAAAGTTGGTGACTTAAGTTTTTATCCTGGAAATGATAATATTGTTAGAATTAATTTAGATAATGGTCTTAATGATTTTGAAGATAAAATAACTATTACTACTATGAAAACAAATCAAATTTTAGAAGAGGGAAACTATTCTTTTAAAATAACTAATTATATTTCTAATGATGGTTATTATTATAATTATTTAAATAATACGGAAGTAACTATTCCAATAATAGTTGATGATGATATTTATAATATTGATTATGGTTTTGATGTGATAAGAGATAATAATGAGGCTATTATTTTGAAAAGTGAAATAAATAAGTTAGTTACTTTTAATATTTTACAATATGGAGAATTAACTAATCCTAAACTTATAATTAGTCTTTATGAAAAAGATGAGGTTACTCCTTATAATCAAGATTATACATTAGTAGATTTACAAACATATGTAACTGATACTTTAATTCAAGCTTGGAATAAAGTCTATTATATTTCAACTAATCCAATCGATTATACTATTAATCAAGAATATAATTCTTTTTCCTTAAATTTAGAACTAGATAAGTTTGATAAGATAAGTTATAAGTTTGTGTTTGAATTATATGATGGAAATAGAAAAATAGGAACAATAAATAAATACTTTATTGTTAAATAGAAGGATGGGTAAAAATGAAAAGTAAGGTTTTAACAATTCTATTTATTTTAATTTCAGTAACATTGTTTTCTGGATTAGCATATTCAGTATTTAATTCAACGGCTAATTTAAAATCTTCTAATCAAGGAATAGCTAAATTTATTTTTAATGCTGAACTTAAAGAAGAAATAGAATTGCCCTTAATTGATTTAAAGCCGGGAATAGTTAAAGAATATAACTTTTCAGTCTGTAATAGTGATGACCAAAAGATTAGTCAAGTATTGATTGAGTATGAAATAATTATTAAGACTTATCATTTGATTCCCCTTGAATTAAAGTTATATAAAATAGTAGATAATGAGGAAGTAGAAATTTTGGATTGTAATGAAAGTTCTTTTTCTCGCGATGAGGATAATTATTTAGTTTGTAAGACTCAAGTTCAACAATTAGATCATAAATTTGAAAGCATCGATGATTATAAATTAGAAATAGGATTTCTAGAAGAATATAATGATGAGATTTATTC
>CAZGXD010000099.1:2616-3681 GCA_964529625.1 uncultured Muribaculaceae bacterium | reverse complement strand
TTATAATCCTTAATATAACAAATTTTAATAACTTACACAGTTAACTTGACAAGGTCTATACAGGGCCTACAAAAAACAGTTTTCCACAAAATTAACGCCCCCGAAGTACTTCTAATTCCTTATTACTTCACATTTCCGAACTACACAAAACGAAATGGCTGAAAAGTGGCCATTTCGTTCTTTACATTTGACCGAAATTCTTCTCACAAAATAGTAATTGGACTACCCATACCAACTGGGTGGTTTAGACGAAACGAGGGCTTAAAAGCCCTCGCTCTGCGAAAGGGGCTCCCCTCACGCGACGCCGAGGCGGCTACCGAAGCTGAAGTAGCCTCCGCCGGTGTCGTAGCCGAAGCTGAAGACTCCCGCAATGGCACCAGCGCTGCAGTTGCCGCCACGTTTAAACCAAGGATAACTAGAGAGAACAAAGTCGGGGAAATCCCCATACCATCCATTTGTTTCTCCTGTTGCATCTCCTAATATTCTACTGCTAAGTCCTCCTGTAGAACTATATATATCTATATATTTTGAATTATCACCTTGGAAATCACTAGCAGCAAACTCTGAACTTTTTGGAACTATTTCTGTAGGTTGTTCTTGGGTTGTTCCCATCACTCCCATTACATACTCCCAAGCTCCTCCACTCATGTCATATACTCCATAGATATTATGGGTAGTACTAGCCTTTACTCCTTTAATTGTATTATATTGATTACAACTTGAGATAAAACTTGATGAAGCTTCTTCACCTGCACAACCAGTTGTATAACTAGAATTATTATTTATATATATTTCTCCGTTTGCCCCATAGACACTACGACTTAAATAGGCTACTGCTCCCCATTCTGTATTCTTTAACATATGAGCATCAAAATTAGACGATAAACCATAATAAGTTGAATCTTCACTAAATCTTTTATTCATATCATACAACTTTTTAACGGTTAATTCTCGTTTAGAGGATGTATTTGGCAATACCGTTGGTTGGCCTTCTTCACCTGTTGTTTCAAACTTACCTATCCAAAATCCATCTAATTCTTCACCAAAGGTAAACGCTGGATGGGT
>CAZGXD010000099.1:0-2516 GCA_964529625.1 uncultured Muribaculaceae bacterium | reverse complement strand
CACATTAAATAACTTGTATCGATATCTTGGTATCCAAACTAAATATGCTAGAACATGGTCATTATTTATTGCTACCCCAGGTAGGGCCCCTTGATAATTACTTCTTTCTGTTTTCTTTACTAATACTGCATTAGCCCATCTTTTATCATTGTAACTATACCACTCAGTTTCTTCATCTGCTTTAACCCAATATCCAGTTTCCCAACCATTTTGAGTTATATCTTTATTCCATGTTATTGGTATCATCCCTTCACATAATTTAGGGGAAGAAGCTCCACTAGCATCGACATATTTTGTTAATTTAATACTAAGGTTACAATCAGAAAGACTAGTTCTACTAACAGTTATTTCATTATCATCAATACCCTTTTCAAGACAATATCTACCATCATAAAGGGCCAAAGCAATTTCTCCATTTTCGTTAATTCCAATTTGACCATCTTTGGGAGTTTTCCCAACATAACTCAATTTTACATTAGAAACATTTGAAGTTTCATTACTATTAGTATAAGTAATAATTAATGTTTCTAAATCATTGTCCAAAGCATATTCTTTTTGAGCAGTATTAATTGCCCTCATTAAACCATGAGCACTGTTTTCTGCTGATTTTATTCGTGATTTCTCAATTGTTTTAGTTACTTCGGGAATAATTATAGCCATTATTAGTGCTAAAATGACAATCACTGCTAATAATTCAATTAATGTAAATCCTTTCCTTTTTTCTTTAAAAATACATAAATCCTTTAACATACTTCCTCCTCTTTCTTTAGTGTTAAATAAAAGATATCACAATATGTGATAATAATCAACATAAATTAGTGCATTGAACAATATTTAAGTAAGTTCCCGTTTTAACTGTATCGGGAATTTAGTCGTGGAATAATTTTTCTCAACATAATTTAAAAATAAAAAAGTTTATTAACAAAATATTTATTCATAACTTTTTAAAACAGTTTTTTCACCAATTTCATTTTAACAAATTTGATTATGCTTTTCAATGGCTAGCGTAGCTAGTTCATCTTGACCATTGAAAAGTTAATAATCAAATAATTATAATGGATATAGGCTTAAGCATCATAATGCTTAAGCTTACCAACCATTATGATACTTTTATAAGTTAATTAAACTTACATTTTTTTATTTATGCTTTTAATGATATTATATAATTGGCTTATTTGTCAGTAATTAAGGAGGAATTTAAAATGACAAAGAATAAGCATTTAAAATACGAGGAAAGGGATTTAATACATACATTATTAAACAAAAGTAAAACATTTACTTATATAGGTAAAACTATTAATAAAGACAGAACTACTGTCGCTAAGGAAATTAAAACAAATAGGTATATCCAAAGTTATCATTTTCATAAATTCGATTTAAAAGAGATAAATAAAGCTATTGAAGACTGCGATAAGCTTTGTAAACCACCTTATGTTTGTAATAAGTGCCATAATAAACCATATTGTAAAAAACATAAATTATATTATAATCCTATTCAGGCACAAAAAAGGTATGAGTTTAATCTTAAAGATACGAGAGAAGGATTACAACTTGATTATGAATTAATTGATCGAATTGAGAGATATATTATTCCATTAATAAAAGAGAAGAAACAAACAATTAATCAAGTATATGCTAATCATGATGATACAATACTTTTAAGTAAAAGCACATTTTATCATTATATTAAATTAGGTGTGTTTTCTATAACTGTTATGGATTTACCCTATCAAATAAGATATAAAAAAAGAGTTCCTAAAAATAAATATAAAATTAAAAGAAATCTTAAAATATTAAATGGTAGGAAATATGATGACTATTTAAATTTCAAAGAAAAACATCCTAAATTTAATGAAGTACAAATGGATACTGTTGAAGGACCTAAAGGTAAATCAAAAAAGGTTTTATTAACTATTATTTTTGTTGATACAAAGTTTATGATTATTAAGTTATTAGATAATAAAAGAAGTGAAGATGTTTCTAATGTTTTTCTTACAATTAAAAAACAGCTTGGTAATAAGCTATTTAAAGAAATATTTAGGATTATTTTAACTGATAATGGATCTGAGTTTTTCAATCCTTACGCAATAGAAAACAACATAGATAATGGTCAAAAACTTGTTAATCTATTTTACTGTAATCCAAACTCATCTTGGCAAAAAGGTGCGATTGAACACTCACATAAAAATATCAGAAAAGTTTTCCCTAAAGGATATAATTTTGATAATTTATCACATTATCACATAAAAAACTTACAAAGCAATATCAACAATATTCCAAGGGAATCATTAAATGGGGAAACCCCATATAACAAAACTTTAAAAAAATATCCTGACGTAATCAATAAACTTAATGCAACATTTATAAAACCTGATAATGTTTCATTAAATATTTCCGATATTTTAAAAGAAGAATATTAACAATTATTCTCTTTTAATTTAATTTAATAACAAAATATTAAATTAAATTGGCAGATAAGCCACTTTTTAACAAATCATAAAACGGGAACTTAGTTA
>CAZGXD010000098.1:2624-3689 GCA_964529625.1 uncultured Muribaculaceae bacterium | reverse complement strand
TTCATCAGATATAAATACTACTTTATTATTCTCAAAATCTTCATAAGTCAAGGAATTTTCTTTTGCTAAAAATAAATCCATATGGAGTTTCTGCGTAGTAGTGAAACATATTTCTATATCTTCGTTTAAATTATTAGAACTAAAATTTTTTACCATTTTTACTTGTAATTTATTACCTATATACTCAATTATTTGATTGAACAAATATTTCGACGATTTAGGGTTTGTGAAATTTTCTTTTGTTTTTTCTAAAATATTAGTTTGATCAACAAAAAACATGAATTTTCTATAGCCCTTAGTATAAAGATATAAAATTAATCCTGCCATTATAACAGTTTTTCCACTTCCAGTAGCCATATGAAATAATGTGTGAATTTGTTTGTTTTTACTTAAATTTTCATTTTCGTAATAAGTAATAAAATATTTAAAAGCTTCTTCTTGATATTCGCGCAATTGAATATGAGAACTTAAACCAGTCTTAATAATTGTAGGTAAGTCTTTTAAAAAGTTCATCTCTCTAGCTGAATCTAAAGTTTCATATAAAAATTTTTTATTCAATTGTTAAACCTCCTCTTTATAGAAGGATTTCGTGAATTTTTTGTCTTCTGATTTTATATTATAATTTTCATCATTGATATCCGATAAATTCATGTATAGTTTATTTTTGTCGATTAATAAACAAAGTGCTTTTTTCTTTTCTTTTAAATTCATATCCTGGAATTCTGAATCTACTTTTTCCAGTTCTTCTTTAGTAAGATACGGTACTATTCTAGAGTCATTATATATTTTATCTTTTAAAGTTTTAATCTTTTCTTCATTTGCATTTTGAATTTCATCAATTAGTTCTTGAGAATTTTCCAATAACTCGCAATAAACAAATGATCCTCCACCATTCCAATTAACAGATTTAGAAATACCACCTTGTTCACCATCAATTACTTTCTTTAGTCGTTGAACGGAAACATTTTTAATATAATCCATTTGTTCAATTCCTATATATTTTCTTCCTATTTTATGGGCAACCGCAGCCGTTGTACCAGATACAAGTTGGAATTCTTGAATAAG
>CAZGXD010000098.1:860-2614 GCA_964529625.1 uncultured Muribaculaceae bacterium | reverse complement strand
CATTTGCTCAACACCAATATATTTTCGGTTAATTTTATGTGCAACAGCTGTCGTAGTTCCAGCACCAAGAAAAAAGTCCAATACTATATCGCCAGGGGCTGTCACTAATTCGATTATCCTTAATAATAATCTTTCTGGTTTTTTACCAGAAGGAAATGACACCCCACCTTCGTTTTGTGAATTATTAAAATCAATATCTTCCCAAAAATCGCACAAAAGTTTTGAAATCCTTTTTTCTTTTTTATTGTTAATTAAAACCTCGTTTATTGAATTAGATAAAAACGACATTCGCCTTCCATTATAAGCATATTCAACATTAGGCTCTTTCCCATACTTTAACGGAACATCTTTATATTTTGAGTGCAAACTTTTTTTTCTAATGATTTCGGGCATACTTTTACCAGTTTGAAAAATGTTTGCAGCATGTTTATAAACAAAATCGAAAAAAGCAGGGTCATTTAAAGAATATTGATTTACTGGGACAGATTCTTCATATATCTTATTTTCTATAACCAATTCCTTTAATGGTCTCACCAAATTATTGGCTTTATCAAAAAACAAATTGAAATGTGTATCCCATTTAGTTACTTCGATATATTGAGGCTTTATTTTAATGTTTCCTTTTTTATAAACATGAATATAATCTTTAGTTTTTATAATAGTTTTTTCTCTATGAGCTGTTTTTAACCCACTGGGCGTAGATGATAAAAGGGAGATTGTATTTATAAAATTATCTTTTCCAAAAATTTCATCACAAATTACTTTTAAATAGGCTTGCTCATTATCATCGCAATGAATAAAAATTGTACCATTTTCTGATAATAATTTTTGCGAAAGTTCAAGTCTGTTTTTCATAAAAGTTAACCAGGTCGAGTGATTAAAAGAGTCGTTGTATCTAAAAGTGTCAGTACCAGTGTTAAAAGGCACATCAATATAAATACATTTTATCTTACTTTCATATCTTTTTAATAAACTTGATAGGGCAATCAAATTATTACCTTTTATAATTAAATTATCATCTTCTTTAAATTCAATATTTTCCTCAACACCATCTTTTGTATAACGTTTTGCATTTGTAAAAACTTTAGGTTCAAGCATTCTTGTAATTTGATCACTCGCAATTGTTTCATGATAAAATATTTCATCTCTTTTTTGATCATCTTTATCTTGTCCACCCTGTAAATAACAATCTTTATAAGGAAAATCTAGGACTACATCATTTTTATAAGAAATAAAATTACCATTTGATGTTAACCCTATTTTATTAGAATATCTTGTATAACTATCAGGAAGAAATTCTTTTGATTCAATTAACCATGCAAATTTTTGTTTATCGAAAACAAGTGTTCCTTCCACATCAGAAAAGAACTCTTTTTTTATATTTTCATTAGTAATAAGTAAAGCTAGTAATTCTTTGTCCATCATCATAATATCACTATAAACTTTTGTTTTTAACAATTTATTTTCTTCAGATAAGTATTTCTCATTCCTAGATAAAATTTCTATAACAATATCATATATATTTTTCATTTTAACCCTCTTCTCTTAAATAATTAAAAATTTAAATTATTTGTTTTTATAACCAGTATTACAATTATTATAACATTTTTTTACATTTTTTGATAATCATAATATACTAATTTTTACAATTACCTCTTATAACTTATAATATTTATCTATAGAACATAATTAGTAAAGTTGAAAAAGTATTTTATGTAGATCATTTTATAATTATTTTATAATTATAATTAAAG
>CAZGXD010000098.1:0-850 GCA_964529625.1 uncultured Muribaculaceae bacterium | reverse complement strand
ATCTAGTTTAGTATTAATTTTATTAAGAAATAAATATCCTATTTTGTGATAATGATCATGTTTATTTAAAGGATGAGATTTGTGCTTATTTAAAGTATTTGTTTCTCTATGACTAACAATTTTAAAATCATCATTAATATACTTTTTTATTTCATTTAATCTGAAATACTGATTCTTTGGATAATTTACGTAATCATTTTCATTATTAGCTAAATAATATACTAAATAAATATATCCACCATTTTTTACTGAAGATAATAATTTGTTCATTTTTCTTTTCATAGTAATATTTGCATTATTTTTTTTATGAAGAGATCTATAGACAATTATTAAGTCATATTTTTTAGTGGCTGAACTTAAGTAAAAGTTTTCTTCTACTATATTAACATAATTACATAACAACTCATTTTCTAATCTAGATTTTAATCCAACTAGTTTAAATTCATCAAAAACTCCGCCTTTTAAATAAATTTTATTTTCTTCATAAGCATCAATTTTAACTTTATTTCTAGCAAAGGGTAAAACACAATTTCCATCTACAGCATCAACCACTAGAACTTTGTATTTTTCAGTAAAATGGTTTTTCAATTTTTCTATATTTACATATATTCTTCTTGGTGATTCACCAAAAACACTTTTCATCCCCTTTTTTGTATTTTTCTTCATTTTCTACTCCTTTAATTTTGGTGGTGCAAATATCCAAAACTACCAGTAGTAGTAGCAGTGTTACCTCTGCTTTTTTTAATGAATTTTTCATGTTTTTTTATGTTTTTTGTTTTTTTAAGCTTTTTTTAATTTTATTTTATTAATTTATAAACCTTTAAAACTGGTCAAACCCTTATAAATAAAG
>CAZGXD010000097.1:0-3765 GCA_964529625.1 uncultured Muribaculaceae bacterium | reverse complement strand
AATCCCTAATTTCTTTTAAAATTATAGCTACTTGCATCAATATATTTATCATGTTGTAATCTTGCCACAACAATTCCCGATTGAATATTTTGTTTTGCAGCAAACTCGTTAATTGATACTAATGAAAAATCCTTTTTATTCGTAAAATCAAGATAATCATCTGGATCAATAAAAAAATCACGAACAAATTGGTTTGTTTCCTTTTCAATTTTATCTATTTCGTCATCTTCAAATGAAATTATTAAATCATTATTGTAGTGTTTCAATAAATGCCCTATTTCATGCATAAATGCAAACCATACATGATCATGTTTTTTAAATCGCAAACTTAAATAAATTGCTGGATGACCATTGTAACTTGTAGTTGCACCCCTTACTTTACAATTTATTATAGCTTCTCTAATAACTAAATATATTCCTAATTTGTTACATAACTTCCGACAACTTTCTAATGATTGCTTTAAATTCTTATTTGTTGCAATATTTTTAAAATTTGATAAGTTTTCTTTTAATTTACTTTTTTCATATTTTACATCAGTTATATTTTCATTTTGAATATCTATCTCTTCTTCACATAAATTTATCCATATTGCTATGGCTTCCTTTTCTCCACCATCTTCAAAAAAGCGAACTGGAATATTGTTATATGCAACATCAAATTTATCATAAGAACTTATTTTTAAAATTTTTAACATTTCTTTTGCTTGACTCAAAACAGACATATTTGTTCCCTTAAAAACTTCTTTAAAATGAAAACGTTTAGATATATCCTCCAAATTTTCTTTATTTAAAATGTCATCATTTTCAACTCTTGCTAAATATTCCCTATATTTAGATTCAATATTTAACCAATATGATGCTGGAATATCCTTAAATATATATTCTAACTTTAACGCAAACTTCTCTGTCAATCTACTTTTTCCTTTTAAAACATTTGATATATGCTTTTCACTTATACCGATTCTTTCTGATAATTCTTTTTGACTAATCCCTAATTCATCTAAATATTCTTTTATAATATTTCCAGTTGATATAAAGTAATTAAACTCCATACTATCACTCCTTCCCATCAATGATAATCATCTAATTTTAATATTCTTATTTCTTTAATACTTTTCAAATCATTAATATTATACTCACCCCAAGGTTCAAAGATTATTCTATAATTTTTGCTATATTTGACAGCCCATTGATTTGTTCCCACTAACTTATGTCTAACAGGAGGAGGGCTTGTTGGAATATCATCAAGTGAATCAGCAGCTAATAACTCTGTTAATCTATTCATTATACTTTGAGCCGATTTATTATAATATCTTACTATTTTTCGTTGATCAGTTAATATTGCTTTATCCTTTTTATTTTTATAATGTATTTTCACTTTTACCCTCCTTTCATATTAATGTTATCACAATTAACCCCAAGGGTCAATTTATTTTGCGTTTTTTTTATATTAATTTATGTTATAATGTATGTATTAGGTGATAAACATGAACAATTTATTTTTATACAACAATTATCCGAGTAACAAATTAAATTATTTTGATTTGTTCAATCTATCTAGGGATTTATTTAACGAATATAGCACAACTAAATTTGATAGGGAATTAACAGAATCCTATATAAAAATATTAACGAAGTATGGAAGTAATAACATTAATATAAAAGAAATCAGTACAATTAGGGTATTATATAATAATATTATTAAATTATATTATCCAAACGAAATAATAATAAAAGCAGCCTTTATTAATAATGTTATTTTAAAAACTGAACATCATGTTACAATTTTTGAACTTAATGCTGGAACTAGTAGATTAGATTTATGCAAAATTAATAATTCAAGTATTGCTTATGAAATAAAAACTGATTTAGATAACTTAAAAAGACTAAAAAAGCAAATTAATGATTATTTAAAAATCTTCGAAAAGGTTTTTATAATATGTTCTAAGTCAAAAATCAACAATATAGCAGAGAAAATACCTAATGAATGTGGTATTTATAGTTACAGAACAACCAAAACTGGAAAATATATTTTTAAATTAGAAAAAAACGCTAAGAAATCAGAAAATATAAATCCTCTTATTCAATTAAGTTTGTTGACAAAAAAACAATTATTAAATATACTGAATTTAAATACCAACAATACAAAATCTGATTTAATTAAACAAATAATTAAAAAATATAAAACTAAACAAATTAATAAAATATTCAAAGAACAAATAAAGACAAAATATAAAACACAATGGGCTTTTATCAAAAAAAATCACGATAATCTTTTAGAAATTGACTATCAATGGTTTTTTAAAAATAATATCCCCATAAACTTAATTTACAAATAAAAAACAATTAAATTGCTTTTTTATTTTCAAATATTTGACTTATATATCTAGTCATTGCAATATTATTCCAATTTCCCCATGTTCCATATTTAGTTTTTCCTATACCAAATCTTCTTATTTTATTAAAAGCTGGACAATTATCATAATTACCCATTACATTAGGACAATAATCAAATATTTTTTGAACTACATTATAATATCCCCTAAGACCATCCTTAGTTTGATAGTTAACAAATGAATAAAATGAATTATCAGAAAAATTATATAATATTGCTAGTGCTGCACCCTCCCCACGGGTTCTCGAAACCAACGGTAATGCATCCTTATAACCACAATAATCACCAAAACCATCAAAGCCTTTTGCTCTATAATTTATTATTAAAGATGTATCCATACTCATTGTTTTTGAACAATCTGGAAACTCACCATTTTTCATTTTTGGATTTCTTTGACAATTTATTATTATTTTCTTACAATTTAAATTCAAATTTATTATTTCTTCTATTTCCATTACCTTTGAATTTATATTATTATTACCAATATCAAAAATTAAATAATCATTTTCTCTCAATAAATTCGGCAATCGTTCTAAACAATCATAAATTATACTATCTCTAATTCTTAAACCAATTATTGCATTAGAAGTTTGTACTAATTTTACTAAATCTTCATCAAATGGAAAATTATCTTTAAAACTTAATACGGGAATCAATGTATTATAATTACTTAAATCCAAAATACGATTTTTATATTCAAAATAATCCTCACTCAATCGTCTTGCAAGTTTAACATCTTCTATATTTACATTTCTCTCATATTCATTAGAAGAATATCTAAAATAATCAATAAAAGCCTTTTGCCCATTTAAAATACTCAAAAATAAATCAATCGTAATAATATCTTCTTGAGTAGGTTCCAATTTAACTTTTGTTGCTCTTTTATTTCCTTCTTTTATAACTTTAATTGGCATACCTGTTTCTTCATCCATTTTAAATCGCTCTAAATAAAAATCATTAATTATTTCGATTAATGGTATTATGTCATCACCAAAACAATAATTTAAATCTTTTAATACTTTCATTTCTTCTTTTCTATTTTTTAATACTGGTACATACATAATTAAAACCTCCTATAAAAAAGGCGTATTAAACTTATAAAGTCTAATACGAGCCCTTTAATTAATTATTATAATATCATATCTTTATAAATTTCTCAACAAGATTCAAAAAAGTAAGTGGGCTTAAATGAAAAGTTAAGTTAAACGCCATGTTTAATTAAATCTTTCAGTATATAATAAACGAACTAAATTAGTATCCAAACAGTATCTAAATATACTTAACAATAAGAAAACCCTTATAATTAAAGGGTTTGTTTTTATTATGGTGGAGAATATCGGACTCGAACCGATGACCCCCTGCGTGCAAAA
>CAZGXD010000096.1:0-3781 GCA_964529625.1 uncultured Muribaculaceae bacterium | reverse complement strand
TTAGTAGAATTAGAGGAAGAAGTCTTAAATATTATTAATAACTATAATTATAAAAAGGTATTAATAGAATTTATAAATAAAAGTATGGCTAGAAAGTTTTATAATAAGATTAAGGAAATAAAAAATGTAATTGTTTTAGAATTAACGGGTAGTGATAGTGCTTATTTTAAAAATAAGATTATTGAATTAGTTAAAACAACAAATAAAAAAGTAATTTTAGTGAGTACACAAGTTATTGAAGCTGGAGTAGATATTGATTTTGATGTTGGGTTTAAACATTATTCATTATTGGATTCAGAAGAACAATTTTTAGGAAGAATTAATCGTTCTAATACAAAACTAAATAGTAAGGCATATTTTTTTAAAATAGAGGGGATTGGTATTTATAGAAACGATTATAGAAAAAACTATACTATTTTAGAGCAAGAATATCAAAATATTTTAGTTAATAAAAATTATGGGAAGTATTATGATAATGTTATTGATAACTTAAAAATTAGATCTAAATTGACAAATGAAAAAGGTATCGATTCATTTTATAGTTTATTATCTCAGTTAAAATATAGAAGAGTTAGAGATGAAATGAAATTAATTGATAGTTATAAAGGATATAAGATATTTGTTAATTTTGATTATAAAATTAATGAGGGTATGGTTATTAATGGAAAAGAAGTATTTGAAAAAATGAAAAATATTTATTATAGTGAATTGGATTATAATAAGAAAAAGTATAAATTAGCACTTTTATATGAAAAAATGAGTATTTTTACGTTTGATATAGTAATTTTTGAAAATAATAAATTGGTACTAAATCCTAATTATTATGATGAAGAGTTTGGGGATATATATTACTTTAACAATTTAAATCATGCTATAAATATTGATAATGGGATAGTTAAATTAGATTATGACGCATTTTTAAATGATTGTTTTATATAAGGAGGATAATTATATATGAAAATAAATGGAACAATAATTAATTATTATTTTCATTGTAAGAGGCAATGTTTTTTTGCTTATAACAGATTAAATATGGAAGATAATAGTGATGATGTTTTAATTGGTAGGGTTTTACATGAAACCAAATTTTCTGATGATGAAAAAGGTGAAATAGCTATTGAAAATATTAAAGTAGATAAGATAACAGATGAGTATGTTATTGAATATAAAAAAAGTGATAGTGATTTAGAAGCTGTTCGTTGGCAATTGATATATTATTTATATATTTTAAAACAAAAGGGAATAATTAAAAAAGGGAAAATTATTTTTGAAGAAGCGAAAGATAAAAAGGTAATATATCTAGAATTAACTAACGAGATTGAAAAAGAATTATTGCAAGTTATTTCAGAAATAAAAGAATTTTTAAGTTCATCAGTAATTCCAGAATTTATAGTAAAAACTTATTGCCGAAGATGTGCATATTACAGTTATTGTAAAATTTAAGGGGTAGTAATAAAATGAGTAAAACAAAGTATATATTTAGTAATGGAACGTTGAAAAGAAAAGATTTTTCCATTGCATTTAGAAATGAAGAAAATAAAAGTTGGGTTTATATCCCCATTGAAAACACAAGAGAAGTAATGTGTTTTGGTAAGGTTAATTGTAATAATGATTTTTTAGATTTTATGGGTAAAACTGGTATAGTAATTCATTTTTTTAATTATTATGGTCATTATACAGGTAGTTTTTATCCCCGAAATTATTTGTTAAGTGGTAAATTATTAGTTAAACAAGTAGAGGCTTACAAAACAAAGCGAGAAAAAATTGCGAAAAATATAATATTAGGTATTGCTGAAAATATTGAATTTGTTTTGTACCATTATTATAGACATGGTAATAATGAAGTTTATGAAACAATAGAGATAATTCGAAATTTAAAGAAATTATTAATTAATAATGATTATAAAATTAAAGAGTTATTAATGATTGAAGGTAATATTTGGTATGAATTTTATAATAGTTTTAAATATTTTTTAAATGATGATTTTGTATTTAATAAACGAGTAAAACGACCTCCAGATAATCCTTTAAATGCAATGATATCGTTTGGTAATTCAATTTTATATACTAAAACAATAAGTCAAATATATCATACTCATTTAGATCAAAGAATTAGTTTTTTACATGAACCATCAGAAGCTAGATTTTCTTTAAGTTTAGATCTTGCTGAGGTTTTTAAGCCCATTATTGTTTTTAAAACTATTTTTGATTTAATAAATAATCGAAAAATTAATGTTTTAAATCATTTTGAAAAAAAATATAATTATTGCATTTTAAATGATGAGGGTAGGAAAATTTTTATTTCAGCATTAGAAAAAAGATTAAATAATGTTGTAAAACACCCAATTTTAAAAAGAAATGTTAGTTATTTAACTTTAATTAAAATAGATGGTTATAAGTTAATAAAAGAAATTATGGAAAATAAGGAATTTATACCATATATTGAAAAGGAATTAAAATAATGAAAAAAAATGTAAATTATAATTTTGTTTTTGTTTTTTATGATGTTGACCAAAAAAGGTGTCATAAACTTTTTAAAATTTGTAAAAAATATTTAATTCATTATCAAAGATCCATTTTTAAAGGGAATATATCACCAGCAAACATTATAAAAATAAAAAAGGAAATTCAAAAAGTTACTAAAGAAAATGATTTTGTATGTATTATAAAAATGCAAGGTTCTTTTGTTTTTGAAGAAGAGATTATTGCTGGTGAAAAGTCTTCAGATTTGTTTGTTTAATTCCAAGTGAAAATATGAAATAATATATTAAGCCTTTAAAATTAACGAAAAAATCGAATTTCAAAAAAATGAATATTTGTTGGAAAAAATGATTGAAATCATTGTAGTTAAGTAGTAAACCTTGTATAATAAAATATATAAACTTAATGTTTATTATGGATTAACGGTAACATTAGATGTTTTGAAATTAATGTGGCACATTGTGGAATTCGCAACGGAAGATAGATTAACGGTAACATTAGATGTTTTGAAATTGTATAATTACAAGACTAGAGATATTAAAAATAAGGGATTAACGGTAACATTAGATGTTTTGAAATATTTCTAAAGTGTTTAATATGTAATCATAAGCGTATGATTAACGGTAACATTAGATGTTTTGAAATCCATAATCTGCAAAACTAGCGACATCAATTTTTAACGATTAACGGTAACATTAGATGTTTTGAAATTCATCGGTATCCGCTTCTACAGAAATTATAGCGGACGATTAACGGTAACATTAGATGTTTTGAAATTAATGTGGCACATTGTGGAATTCGCAACGGAAGATAGATTAACGGTAACATTAGATGTTTTGAAATTGTATAATTACAAGACTAGAGATATTAAAAATAAGGGATTAACGGTAACATTAGATGTTTTGAAATATTTCTAAAGTGTTTAATATGTAATCATAAGCGTATGATTAACGGTAACATTAGATGTTTTGAAATCCATAATCTGCAAAACTAGCGACATCAATTTTTAACGATTAACGGTAACATTAGATGTTTTGAAATTGTTATTCCTCCTTTTCATTTTTATTTTCTAAAATGATTAACGGTAACATTAGATGTTTTGAAATAAAATATTGGAAAGATGACTCTGAAACAAATTTAAGGATTAACGGTAACATTAGATGTTTTGAAATCCAATATTCAAGTAGTATTAAAAAGTGTATTATTTCGATTAACGGTAACATTAGATGTTTTGAAATGGGTATTTATGTTGCCAATTAAAAGGCATATAGATAGATTAACGGTAACATTAGATGTTTTG
>CAZGXD010000095.1:0-3803 GCA_964529625.1 uncultured Muribaculaceae bacterium | reverse complement strand
TTTAATTACACCATATTTTCGATAATTATCACAACACCAATAAATTCTTTTGCCATTTTTCAGTTTATAATTTCCTCTTACATAGACTGAATTATCATGAGCACAATAAAATTTTGCTGAAAATGGGTATCTTCTTGTATATACAGAACGATCTTTATTAGAGTGTTTATTACCTCTTTTCTTTAAAATATCATTAGCTTTATCCCATAATTCTTCTGAAACAATTGGGGGAACTGTATCATGATCTTTATAAATTACCCAATCTGACTTTGATAATTCCTTTCGTTTATTACTTCGATAATCAAGTTTAACTGTTTTACCTGCACAATAATACCCTTTATATTTGGGATTTCTAATAATATTCCGAATATTCGAAGCATGTATTGGATTACCTTTTGAATTAGTATAACCATATTTATTATATAATAAAATACTTAATTTCGTAGTTCCTATATTATCATAAACATAATGTTCAAATATTTTTCTAATAATATCTGCTTCTGATTCGTCAATAATTAGTTTACCTTTATTTTTTAAGTAACCATATATATTATTAGAGCCAGCTACTACTCCTTTTTCAACACTTCTTTGATAACCAAACTTTACTCTTTCGGATAATTTTCTTACTTCTTCTTGAGCGATACTACTCATTATTGTAAGCCTTAATTCACTATCAGGCATAAAAGTATTAATATTATCACTTAAAAAGTGTACTCCTACATTATGGTCAAGTAAATCCCTAGTATATTTAATACTATCCAAAGTGTTTCTTGAGAATCTTGATATCTCTTTTGTAAGTATTAAGTCAAATTTACCAAGGCTTGCATCCTTAATCATTTCAAGAAACCGTTCTCTTTTAGTTACAGTTGCACCAGATAACCCTTCATCAACATAACCTGAAATGAATGTCCAATTAGATTTGGATTTAATAAGATCTTCAAAATACATTATTTGATTAGAAAGTGAATTTGCTTGTTCTTCACTATCTGTAGATACACGAGCATAATAAGTAACCCTTAAAGGTAAGTCATATATACTTTTACCTTGACTGAGTAGGATTCTTAAATTGTGTATATCCACTTTTAAATACCTCCTGTATATATTTTATCGTGCTTTTAGTATTTTTACAAATCATTATTAATTTATCCATTGCTTCATCTCCTAAATTTTTATTTCTAAATTTAATGGTTTTATATTATTATCAATTTTAATGTCACTTATTTTTTTGTCTAATATTTTAGTTGAATAAATATATTCCTTTTTCCCAATTTTTGAATGCTTATATAATTCCCTTATTACAGCTAATTGAAATTCTAACTTATTACGAATAAGAGTCTCATCATTCATATAATTTCCTCCAGTTAATTACTATGAATCTTTTAATAAAAAAAGAACAAACCCAACTGAAATCTGTTCTCATCTTTCTTAAAACATAATTATTAATTATACTACCACTCCCAATATTAACCCCTAAATGCTTTTTTCTTTATATAAAGAAAATTCTTTTTGATACATAGATTTAAAATTGTTAATTATTTTATTACTTTCTTTAACTATAGTTTCAAGTGAATTATCTAACTCTTTATAATTTTTATCTTTACTCCAACTATATAAATAATTCAATGAATAATCATCTGTATTCAATCCTAAATATTTACAAACACTATAAGCTACACCCTCTGCCTCTGTTTCGTATTTATACCTATTTTTTATATATTCTTTTTTGTTTTCTTTTAAATGACCATGAGCAAGTGCATGCGCATATTCGTGAATTAACACTTTCAATTTCATTAAGTTTCCTAAACCATTTTTTAATATTAGTTTTTTATTTTCTTGATCACAATAACCTTTTGCTCCTGTTTTTATATCTTTAAACGCTACTTTATAACCGTCTTTATAAATTGCTTTTATAAAAACATCTATTATTTCATCAGCACTTTCATTTTCTAAAATTGGATTTAATTGCTTTTCAATCTCTTCTAGTGGCATATTTGATTGACTTAAATCAAAAACTGTTCCAACCTTAAAGTGTGTTAAAGCATCTCTTGAAAAAACAAATTCCTTATTATTAGAGTCTAAATATTTTTTTCTTTCTTCTTTGGTTAATTCATTAACCGGTTTAATTATGACAACTCCATTATAATCACATTTAACAAGTCGTAAAAAAGAAGGAATCAGTATTTTGATTCCTTCTTCACCCTTTTTTACACTATATCCCATTTTCTTTATATTAAAAAAAGATGTTACATATTTTGCTTCTGGTGATTGAAGATATATTAAGATTTGATTATTATATGAATAATTATTTAAAAGTGATATATTATCTAAAAATGTTTTTATATCACTTTCACTACTAAATTTTTCCATCATATCTTTTCTTAATTCATATAAAATCTCTTGTAATTCTTCTTTTGTATCTTCTTCGTTGTTTCTTCGTGATTTATATGATAAATCACAATACTCCTTTAATTTTTTTTTCATTTGTTACTCCTTTATTTTTAAAAAAATAAAAAGGACGATATTATCGCCTTTATTATTTAATTTAATCTATTTAATTATTTAAATGATTCAAATAAATTCTTTGCACTTCATAATTAGATAAAACTAATGTGAAATTTATACTATATTTTTTAACTAGCATTTGTAAAATATAAATAATATCCTTTGCAATATCTTGATGTTTATACCCATGCACTCCTGTCCCAATACTTACAGATACAATATTTTTATAATTCTTTCTCTTAGCTCTTTCAAACAAAAATTTATAACTATTAACCAAATCATTGATAGGATCTTTACTTTCGTGAAATTTTGGGGTTAATATATGCAATATATCTATTCCTAAATCAAAGCCTGGCGTTATTCTTATTTCGTTTATTTCCATATAATTATTATATGTCTTTTTACAATAATCTTCTAGTTTTTCTTTATTTGTATTTGTTAAACTAAAAGTGGTCCATTATTTCAATAATATTAATTGAAAAATGGTCCACTTTTAGTTTAACAAATACAATATATCCTTCTTCTAAATTAAAAACGCATAAACTATCAAAAAAGTTTCTTCAAGCACCAGATATAAAGATTCATAACATTTATCGCGGGTTATCATATTTAAATAAGGAAATGGATGATATCCAGGAAACATTATACAGAAATAGTTTAAATTTAATAAAAAGGGATTCTCGAGTTATATATTTTGATTGTACTAACTATTACTTTGAAGTTAATAATGAAGATGATTTAAAAAAATATGGAATTAATAAACAACATCAACCTAAACCACAGGTTGGAATGGGGTTATTTATGGATGGAGATGGTATTCCTCTTGCAATGAATATTTATCCTGGAAATGAAAGCGAAACCAAACAATTAATTCCTACTCAATCTAAAATAGTAAATAACTTTAAATTAAATGATTCTAGAACAGTAATATGCACCGATGCTGCAATGTGTACAGATGAAATAAAAAGATTTAACATAAAAGATGGTAGAGGTTTTGTAATAACTCAATCCTTAAAAAAATTAAAAAAATGCTATTTAGATGAAGTATTTAATCAAGAAAATTGGCGAATAGCTGATGATTTAAGAAATACTTATAACCTTGAAAATATTCAAAATGACGAAAATTTAATTGAAGCATATTATGATGTGTTATTTTACAAAATAATTCCTACTGAAACAAATTCAGTAAAACAAGATCTTATTGTTACCTTTTCCTTAAAATATAAAAATTATAAAAAAGAAATTAGGAATGAACAAATACAAAGGGCATATAAAAAAATTAGCAATGCTTCCAAAGGTGA
>CAZGXD010000094.1:0-3810 GCA_964529625.1 uncultured Muribaculaceae bacterium | reverse complement strand
TTATACATATTTGATAGCTTTAACTCAATTTTTTCTTCAGCTACTATTATTCTCCCTAAATCCATCCCATGAATAAGATTATTATATTTAATTAAAGATTCATTAATTTCATTTTTATAATCTACTATTTTTTCATTACTAGTTTTAGTTTGAATATGTTTTTGCTTTCTAAAAATATTATCAATATAAAATTGATATTTTAAAAACTTATCATTATTTTCCATAATTTTTTTAACCTTAGAAAATCCAACTTCTAATATTGATTTTTCAATAAATGCCAACTGCCCATCTACATCATTCATTAATTTTTCAGTTCTGCTTTTCATTGCTTTGGCCTTTTCACAATTAATATCTTTATAATAATGTAATGAACCATATATTAAAAGATTATTAGCCTTTTCTTTAATTGCCCATTTTAAATCTAATAATTCAAATAAACTTTCTATATCTTGCCAATTATCTTTAGTTTCAGTTATTTCTTTTAATTCAAATTCAACTTCTTTAATCTTTTCATAAAATTCTTCTTCATCTTTAAATAAGTTTGATAAATCCCAACTAAATTTATTAGACATTTATATCACTTGCTTCCCATCTTTTAAAATAATCTATTAATTCCTTACTAATTAATCCCACTATTATTCCCATTGGAATTGCAAACAATAATAACCATGGTAAATAATAAATCATATTAGTCGCTTTTAATAATACAATCAAAATTAAGACTTGTCCAATACTATGAAAAACAGCCCCAATAATACTAACCCCAACAATTGATAATTTAGTTATTTTCTTCGCTAAAAACATTGCAACTCCACTAAAAATAGCCCCTGATAAACTAAAAAAGAAAGCATGATTAAATAGACCATTTCTTAAAATACCAACTAAAAAAACTCTTAATATTGAAACATACAGGGCTTCTTTAAAAGAATATATATAAAGAATAAAAACAATAACAATATTAGCTAGGCCTAATTTAAGTCCTGGAATCGAACCATTAAAAAAAGGAATAACACTTTCAATTAATGCTAGCACTACTGATAAAGCCAGTAACATTGATAATTTAATCTGTTTATTTAAATCCATAAGCCCCCCTATTCTATTAATGCATCAAGATCAGTTGTTGCTTCTATTTCTATTACAATTTTATTTGGTAAACAAATTATAGTTTCATAGGCTTCTTTTATCCAACCCTGTTTAGAACATAAATGAAGAGGACTCGTTTCTTCTTTTACTCTTATTCTTTCATTGTCAATTTCGATTACAACTTCACCATTATATCCTTTAACAACATGAGTTTCTTGTTTATTTGGATAAAGTAAAATGCTTAAAATTAAATCATTCTGATAATATACATTCGCCTTTTTTAAGCCAGTTTTCTTAGTAAATGATACTAATCCAAACATAACTAAAACTAACAAAATAAGTCCACCAATTAATTTTATATCCCTACTATTCATAATTATTAAACCCTTTACTTTTTATTATCTTTTCATCATTAGTTACCCATATTGCTTCTACTCCATCCATATTATCAATCATTTCTAATCCTTCTTCTACTGACATTAAAAATAAAGTAGTTGTTAAAATATCATTTAATTTACTATCATTAGAAACGATCGAAACACTTAACATATAATCACCAGGATATAAAGTATTAGGATTGATAATATGATTATATCTTTTTCCTTTATATTCATAAAATCTTTCAGAACCACCACTAGTTGCAACCGATATTTTTTCGCCTTTCACAACCGTTAATATTTCATCATTAACTGGATTTTTTATTCCTATTTTATATTTATCATTTTTAGCTCGTTCTCCTACTAAAACATGACCCCCAGCATTAATAATATATTTATGATAGCCCTGCAGAGTTAAATATTGACCAACAATATCAGTTACATAACCTTTGGCTATTCCCCCTAAATCAAGATTAGGATGATTATTAACTATTTGATTATTATCTAATAGTTCTACTTCTTTAAGAGATTTAAAAGCCCCATCTAGTTCTGATTGGCTAGGAATTCCCGTTTCTAATTCAATCTGTTTTTTCCAACAATCAATAACATTACCTAATTCTATATTAAATAAACCCTTACTCTTTTCTTTCCATTCTAAACTATATTTTATAATTTTATATAACCTTTCATCTAAAGTTAAATTTAATTCTTCACTTACATTATTATTTATATAATAAATATTTATTAAATCATCATAACTATTATAACGATCTGTTAATTGGTGATATTCTTGATATGTTTTTTCTATTTCGGAAAAAACATTATCAATATTCCTTTTATTAGTATAAATTTTAATATTAATATAAGTATCCATATAAAACAAGTTTTTAGTAACAACTTGTGGTTTTTGATTAATTCTAAAGAAAATTATTATAAATATAAATACTATTATTGGAACAAAATAAAAAACCTTTTTCATTATTTACCACCAATTCAATTATAGCAAAAAAAAAAAGTTAATGCCACTAACTTCTTTCATACAATTTTGATATTCTTATCTAGCATTTGACTTTATTATTCATTTTGATTTAAAGATAATTTCCCATCTAAACCAACTTTTAATATAAATCCACAATAATCAGAATTATTTACTAATTCTTCATCATTTGACCATCCACCAATTATATAGCCTTCTAAGAGACTATTATTTGTTTGAGTAATACAAACTAACTCTGTATAAGTATTCTCAACCCCAAAAGTTTCCTTCGATTTAAACTTACCATTTGCATCATATTTAACTATAATACCTAAAGAATAACTTTCATAAACTGATTCCACCCCCACAACAATATAACCACCATCTGAAGCAGGAATTATATCATAAATTTTATCATCACCATTGTTATTACTAAAATTTATTCTCCTTATAATCCTCCCACTCGCATTATATTTAATAATGTAGTGATTTGCATTATCACCATCATAACCACAAACAATATATCCACCATCTAAAGTGCTTGTTACAATTACAAACGAATCATTATTACCATACTTATCTTCCCATTCAACATTTCCATCCTTATCATATTTAACTATTAAACCCTTATCACCCGAACTAGTTGATATTGAACCAACTGCTACACACCCACCATCAATAGTACTTGTTACTGAATAAAACCCAGCCCAACAACCACTCTCACCAACATTTTTTGCCCATTTAACATCACCATTTACATCATATTTTACTATAATTGCATCTTCCCACCCCGAAAGAGTAAGTGATATTTCTTCATTAACCTTAATACTAGATGAATAGCTCCACCCAACAGCAATATACCCACCATCAGTAGTACTTGTTACTGAATCAAACTTATCCCAATCACTCCCACCAACAGTTTTAGCCCATTCAACACCACCATTTGCATCATATTTTACTATAATAGCATCGTATCTTCCAAAATTACCAAGTGGGTTATTATTAATAATAATATCAGTTGAATTACTATCCCCAACAACAATATACCCACCATCAGTAGTGCTTGTTACTGAATAAAACTCATCCGAACCACTCCCACCAAATCTACTTCTCCATTCAACATCACCATTTAAATTTAATTTAATTATAAAAGCATCATATTCATTATCATCATCAGCCCATAACTCCCCCACAGCCACATAACCATCATCTACACTTATTATATCGTTAATTTTTGGTTCATAATCTTCACCAAATTCATCTTCAATAACAATCAAGAAAGTTTTATCACTTAAAATTATAGTGCATTCTTCCTTAGGTTTTTTTTCGATTATTATGTCATCATCAAAAAAGTTTTTAGTTGCACAATAAGTA
>CAZGXD010000093.1:0-3983 GCA_964529625.1 uncultured Muribaculaceae bacterium | reverse complement strand
AAACTTTTAAAATATTCTCTAAAGTTAATAAAAGTCGATGAGAAGATTCATAAAATATTATTGTATACTCTAAATATTTTAATTTTTCTAATTCTTTTATTTTAAGATTCTCCTTTTTATTTAAAAACCCATAAAACAAAAAAGGCAATGGTTCTAAACCAGATGCTATTAACGCTGGAATTAAAGCGGTTGGTCCTGGTAAAGCAATAACATTATAGTTATTTTTAATTGCTACTTTAACTAAATTATAACCAGGATCACTAATTATTGGAGTTCCCCGATCAGATACTAACCCTACTGCATGGCCTTTATTTAAAAAGGAAAGTAATTTTTCACAATTGCTTTTTTCATTATAATCATGATTGGATATTACTTTTTTACTTATTTTTAAATAATTTAATAACTTTCTAGTTTCTCTCGTATCTTCAGCAAATATAACATCAACGCTTTCTAATGTTTTTATTGCTCTTAAAGTTATGTCGTCCAAGTTACCAATTGGCGTAGGAATTAAATATAGGGCTACTTCATTATCATAACTTTTTTGAATCATTTGGTCCCCCTTTATCCTTTTAATTATAGAGAAACTCTCTCTTCTACATCTATTTCTATTATTCCCTTTTCTGGAATACTAACTTTATATTTTCCTAATAATAAATCAGTTGACAAGACTACTCCTTCACCTTGCTCAGTTTTTACTTTTGTTCCTACTTGTGGAATATTTTTTTTATATTTTTTATAATTTTCTTCTTCAAATTTTAAACAACAGAGCAATCTACCACAAGCACCATTTATTTTTGCTGGATTTAATGATAAATTTTGTTCCTTAGCCATATTAATAGTAACATTATCGATGTTATTCAAAAATCTTTTACAACATAACTTTTGACCACAAGGACCAATTCCACCCACCTCTTTAGCTTTATCTCTTACTCCTATTTGTTTTAGTTCAATTCTTGTTTTATATATTGAAGCTAATTTTTTTACTAATTCCCTAAAATCTACTCTATCATCTGCTAAAAAGGAAAATTGTAATTGATTACGATCAAACGTAAAATCACAACTTATTACCCTCATCTCTAACTTTAATTCTTTCACTAGTTTTTTACATACCTTTATTGCTTCTTTTTCATCCTTTAAATTTGTTTTGTAATTTAAATAATCTTTCCTACTAGCTATTCTAACAACATCATTTAAAGGTCTTTTTAGATTTTGGGGTTCAATTTCTATAATATTAGTCTCAAGATAACCAAATTGTAATCCCCTTTCAGTATTAACTATAACTGTTAAACCTTTTTTTAAATTTATATTATTTGGAGAAAAATAATATAATTTACCATTTTCCCTTAATTTAACTCCAACTACTCTTATCATAACATTAATCTCCTAACTTTAAAATTAATTGATCCATTAATAATTTACTATTCATATTATATTTTATTTTCTTCTTCATTTCTATAACAATAATTATTTTATTATTAATTTCAATAATGGTGTTTTTATTACATATTGTTTTTATTTCATCTTGATACTCATTAAATATCTCTATTTCTTTATTTAAATATATATTTAAAAGTTCCCGATAAAACATTATCAATATTTCGAATGCTATTAACATCTCAGCTCGGCTATTTATTTTTTTATGCCATACTTTATTTAAATATAAAATTGTTTCTTGTTTATTATTTTCATAACAATTAACAAATTGGAAAACTGTTTCTATTAAAAAATTTGTTTCTTCTTTTTTTAGAAACTCCTTTTGTTCCTTTTCATTATTAAAAATATAACTAGCAATTTTTTCTTTAGTTAATTTTTTTTCTTTATTTAAATTTACATTTCCATTTAAATTAATATTTACACACCTTGATATAATCGTATCTAACAGATTATATTTGTTTTCTGTTATTAAAATAGCAATTATATTATTTTCAGGTTCTTCTAAAAACTTTAAAATTGAATTAGAAGAATATATATTTAATTTATCTGCATTATTAATTATATATACCCTTTTATTTCCTATTATTGATTTATTGTTAAATTCTTTTTGTAATTGCTTAATTTCTTCTTTTTTTATCCATAAATTATCTGTATCAATTATCATTAAATCATTATGAAATCCATTCTCTATTTCATAAACTATTTGTTTCTTAACGTTTTCATCTGAAATATCATTAATTAATATTTCTTTTGCAAATTCAATCACAAAATCCATTGTTTTAGAATATTTATTAGAAATAAATAAATAAGCATGAGAAAGGTTTTTTTTCTTAAGGGAATTTTTTAATATTTGACAAGCAATCGGTTGCTCATTCTTATATTTATTAAATATATTTAATCACCCTTTCTAATAATCAAACCATTTCTAACTATATTTATAATTTTAATTATGATTCAAATTTTGTTTGTTTTTTCTAGATAAAAATTTAAAAAATTAATATAAAAATAAGAATTAATGAAAACAAAACTGGAAATCCTAATAAGATAACAAGTCCTACTGTTAATATGTTTATAGGAATTATTAAATTAAGAGGTAATGCTAATATATTATAACCATAAATTAAGAAAGCACTGTAAATTATTCTTTTAATTATTGAAAATATCTTTTTTATCATAATACCCTCCCCTTAAAATATTTTATGAAGGTATTTATTAGTTATGAAATTTCTTTTCTATTTTCAATTGCTGTTTCCAAAGTTAAATAATCTATATAATCCATATCAGTCCCATGAGGAATCCCTTGAGCTATTTTCGATATTTTAACATTCATTTTTTCTAAAAATTTACTTATATAAAGAGTTGTCGTTTCCCCCTCTATACTTTGCTTTAAAACGATAATAATTTCTTGAACATTATCTTTTTCAATTCTTGATTTTAAGGTTGAAATATTTATATCTGAAGGATTAACTCCTCCTAAGGGGGATATTAATTTCCCAATAACATGATATTGTCCATTATACACATTTGATTTTTCCATCATAATTATATTTTTAACATCCTCGACAATACAAATTGCTTTTTTATTTCTACTTTCATCTAAACATAAATCACATTTTTCATTTTCGGTAAGATTATTACATATTTTACATCTTTTTATTTTGCTTTTACTATCCATTAAAGATTGAGAAAACAAATTAACAATTTCATCATCTAATTTGAGAATATGAAGTGCCAAGCGTTCAGCACTTTTTTCTCCAATGCCTGGTAGTTTTTTAAAACATTCAATTAAATTTTTAATTGTTGGTGGGTATGTCATTAAATTATTCCTGGCATCCCTTGTGTATACTTACCAAGTTTTTCGTTTGTTTCATTTTCAATTTGATTAATAACATCATTTATAGCTACTAAAATCATGTCTTCTAACATTTCCTTATCTTCATTTTTTATTTCATCAAATAATATTTCAACTTTTATCAATTCTTTAGTTCCTTTCATTTCAATCAGTATTCCTGAATTTTTAGAAACAAATATTTTTTGATCTATTTTTTCTTTTTCTTCCATCATTTCCTTTTTCATTTTATTAATTTGGCTTATCATATTTTGCATATTCATTTATTTTCTCCCTTTCTTTCATCATAAACTATTATATCTTTAAATAAATTATGTATTTTATCATCAACAACTTCATTTTTTATTTGTCCTTTTAAAAACTCTGTTATTTCATCATCTTCAACAATATTTTCGTATTTTTTAGTTTTACTTTTAAATTCTTTTCGATATTCAAACCACTCCTTTTCGTCTACTGCAATAACTTGATATTTTTTATTAAAAAGTTTAAATACAAAGTCTTCTATTTTTAAAATATTATTATTAAAATTATTTCTCATCCCTATACTTGGAAAAGAAAAAACAATATTATTAGAACTAGCTGCAGTTATTTTAGCATCTAATAATAATGAAGCTATTTTGCCATATAATTCATCTAATATATAATTTTTGGATATCTCAATTTCCTTTTTTACTTTATTCAATTCAGACCTACTAGCTCC
>CAZGXD010000092.1:0-4003 GCA_964529625.1 uncultured Muribaculaceae bacterium | reverse complement strand
TAATTAAATATACCTTTTATAATTAAAAATGTCAATCTTACTTGTCAATTAAGGTTCCAATACACCCACTATCTTTTATTATTTTATCCTAAAAATCTATTTAGTATTTTTTCTAATTCATTTTTATCAATTGGCTTAGCAAGATAATCATCAAAACCCATTTCAATGTACTTTTGCCTATCACCACTTATTGCATTAGCAGTAAAAGCAACAATTGGTAATTTATATCCAATTTTTCTTAAGTCTTTCATTAATTCATCGCCTTTTTTTACTGGCATCTCTATATCCAATAAAATTAAATCAAACTTTTCACCATTATCTATTTTCATCATCGTATCTGAGGCACTAACAGAAGTAATAGTCATTAAATTATATTTTTTAAGAATTTTTTCGGCTACTTTCAAATTAATAACATTATCATCAATTATTAACACCTTTTTACTATTAAAATCAATTACTTGAGTTTCTTCTTTATTTAATGATTTTATATTAGCAATGGTTTCATCATCATATTGAGTTTTTATAATTTGATTTATTATTATGGTAAATCTTGATCCTTTTCCATAATCACTATGAACGTTTATTTTCCCTCCCATCAATTCTACTAAATGTTTAGTTATTGCTAACCCTAATCCAGTTCCTTCTATGCTTGTATTTTTATCTTCTTCTAATCTATCAAATTTAACAAATAATTTATCTATATTTTTTTCTTTTATTCCTCTTCCAGTATCAGAAACTGTCATTATAAGTTGACATATATTACCTTTATTTATACAAGATACAGTAAAGTCAATTTGTCCCTCTTTAGTATATTTACAAGCATTAGACAATAAATTTATTAATATTTTTTGAATATTTAATCTATCACCATAAAGCCTAGTTGGAACATCACTTTGGATTGATATCTTAAATATTAAACCTTTTTCTTTTATTCTTATATTCATTAATGATATAACTTTATCAAACAATTCTTTAGTTTCATATATTTCATTAATAATTTCCAATTCACCTTGCTCAATTTTTGCAATATCAAGAATGCCTCCAACTGTTTCAAGTAATATTTCACTTGATCTTATTATATCATCAGCATCTTCTTTGGCTACTTTTAAATCCTCAGCATTTTTTATTTCTTGACTTAAAGCAACAATTGCATTTAATGGGGTTCTTATTTCATGAGACATATTAGCTAAAAATTCACTTTTAGCACGATTTGCTTTTTCAGCTTCATCTTTTGCTAACATCATTGCTTTAACTAATTTTATATCAGGATTTTCAATCGTATGTACCATTAACATAGTTGTTAAAAAATGAGAAGTAACTAGTAATAACATTCCCCTATCATTTAATTGAAAAATAGTTACAATTATTAATAATAATATACATAAAACAATTGGAAAATATTGTTTTTGTTTTATTTTTTTATAATTAATAATACATTTAACTATCCAAACAAATAATATTATCATCCCAAACGGAGTAAGAACATAATCTATTGCCGAACCATAACTATAAGCTATTTTACCATCATAAAACACATGCAATTTAGGAATAAACATCATTATTCCTAACCCAATATTAATAATTATACTAAGATTAACAATCCTTTTTATATATTTACTCTTATCAATTTCTTTTTCATGTTTTTGGGGAATGGTAACAATAAAAACATATATATTAAATATTATTATCCAAGTTAAAACATATATACAATAACACTTCATGATTGTTTCCCAAAACAAAACATTATTATTCTTAACAATATTTATAACTCCTAAATGACATCCTAATTCTAAAATTAAACCAACAAAATTAGTTACTAAAAGAATTGAATAAATTTTATTTTCAATCGTATTTATTCTTTTTTTACAAAAATAAACACAAATAGTCAAAAAACTAACTAATAAACAGCATATTGTTATTCCCATAAAAACAGAGGGTTTTGCAATCATTAAATAGACCTCCTAACTTCTCTTCTAATAATTATATCATAAAAATACCCACTCATAAAACAAGATAATGATAAAAAAATTGATAACTAAATATCAATTTTTTATCTGTTTATTTTTTTTATTAATGAGTTATTCGATTGATGAATTTCTACTTCGTTTAAATTTATTAATGATAGAACTTCAGTTCCATTTTCAGGAAAAAACACCTCTGCTAATTTATTATCATCAACTAAACGATAGTAACCATCTCTTTCATTCATTAATGATATATAATCCTTTTTTGAAGAAATTGGATCCATTCCAAAAGATGTTCTTATTTTATAACCTTTTGGTAAATGATAATTTTTAAATTCTTGATTACATTTTTGATTTATTGAAACCAAAATTTCTGATTCTAAACCTGCAAATTCAGGTTTTAAAACTAAATGAACTAAAGGAACAAATTTATTTACACCATCATTAACAGGTAATTTTATTACTTCTGCTTCAGCAACAGCTGGATATTTATATAAAAAGTTTTTAATATCAAACAAATAAATTCGTTCGTTATCTGGAGCAATAAAAGAATCAGTTTCCCGTCCTAAAACAGTATAGTTACCTTCCTTATCCCTAATAGCGATATCTCCAGTTTTAGCAAAACCATCCTCTGTAAAAAAATCTTTAGTTAATTTTGGATCTTTATAATATCCTTTCATCTGAGCAGGAGTTTTTACTTCTAAAAAGCCCCTTTGTTCACTTTCAAAAACTTCTCCCTTTTTATCAACAATTCTTGCTTCTACTGTTGGAAGTGGTTTTCCAACTTTATTATATAAACCTTTTCGTTCTAAACTATAAATTGCTAATGGTCCAAGTTCACTCATCCCCCAACATAAACTAATATAAGGATTTTTTACCCCAGCTTTTTCAAATAAATTGTTTAAATCTTTAGCTGTTTCATATGACATAAACTCGCCACCACTAAGTAACCATTTAACATGATCTAATTCCCCAGGTTTTATATCTGATTGTAAAAGGGCTTGATAATGAGTTGATGGAGCCGTCGCATATTGAATTTTTAAATCTTTTAAATCTTTAAGAAAGTTATCCTTATTATAAAATGGCTGTAAAACATGAGTTACTCCCCATAGCCAAGGTGTAATTATATTATTAATCCATACCGAAGCATAATTTAAAGGAATAAGACATAGGTTTCTATCTCCAACTTGATAATCATATTCTTGTTGTAAAGTTAAATTATACATTGTCGCAACAGCTTCATTAGTAATTTCTATTCCTTTCGGAATTCCAGTTGAACCACTAGTATAAACAACCATAGCGGTTTCACCATTAGGCACTTTTGCTTTTATTTTCTCCTTTTTCTTTTTACCCTCATCAACAAAATCATTTAAACTAATAAAATCAATTTTTTTAGGCAAGTTTTTAGTGTTCTCAATAAAATTAGTCCCCCCTAATTTTTCTTTAATTACATCATTAGTATCATTAGCTAGTGATGTAATTATTACATTCTTAAGATTCGTTTTTGCTATTTCTTCAGCAACCATTGGATAAAAACGATCTAATAAAATTAAAGTTTCTGTGTTATTCTCATCAAGATATTTTTTCCCATTTGAAGCTAATAAGGGACTACTTATAATATTTACTTTTTCTCCTAATTTATTTAAACCATACAAGGCAAAAATGGGACTTGGAATAGTCAAACCACAAACAGTTATAGAACTATCCTTTTTGTTTTTTAAACTGTTAAATGCTTTAGCATATACATTAAACATTTCATCAATTTCAGAAAAAGTAAATTGAGTTCCCATATACTCTAACCCTGAAATATTAATAAATTCCTTATTATTATTAATCCAATTCTGATAAATTGATACTTTAGTATCTATTAATTCTTTCTTTTTCAATTAATTTCCCCCACCTTTTGCACTATAATAACACTTTTTATTAAAATTAACAATAAATATTTACTTTTTATTATTATCAATTAAGGTTCCAATACACTCGCTATCTTTTATTTCGGTTATTAAAACTTTAATTGGTTGATTTAATTGTTCTAT
>CAZGXD010000091.1:0-4036 GCA_964529625.1 uncultured Muribaculaceae bacterium | reverse complement strand
TAATAAAATTGTTAATAGTATTTCAGAAATGCAATTACAATTTTCTTTTTTTTGATTACACATAAAATCCACCCTTTCCATTGTTTTCATTAATAGGATATTCAGTAATAAAAAAAGGGTGTGAACAAACATCCTAAAACTATAAAAAGAAATAAAAAAAGCGGGTAAATTGTATGAAAATGTGATAAAATATAAGTGGTGATGAAAATAATGGGTGGTAAGATGGAAAAAGAAGTTAGTAATAATAAAAGAAAATATCATTATGTTATAAGAGTTTTTTTAATCGTATTTTTAAGTTTATTCTATTTAGAAATAGTTTTTAAGTATTTAGCTTTTAAAAAAGTATTTGATTTAGAACTAATAAGAGTATTATTATTTACTGTTACAACTAGTTTAATAATTAGTTTTGTGTTTTCTTTTTTTAAAGAAAGAACTGTTAAAATGCTTTTGTTTGTAGTAACCCTTTTAAGTAGTATTTATACTATTATTCAATTAAATTTTAATAGTTTTATGGGAAACTATATGTCCTTTAATGCTGCTGGAGATGGTCTTGGTCGAGTTACCGAAGAAATAAAACCATTTTTATTAGCAATTAAACCCATTTATTATGTCTGTTTATTGCCATCCTTGTTAGTTTTTATTTCTTTCTTTTTTAAAAACAAATTTTTAAAATATGAAAAGAAAAATTATTTTGTTATTTTAGAAATAATAATAATAATTTTAATAGCCCATGTGGGTTCACTATTAACCTTGTATTTACCATTTTTTCAAAACGCTAATCAAATTAAAGATAATAAAACCCTATATAAAAGTCCAGTCTTAATAGAATTATCTTTAAAACAATTTGGAATTAATCGTTTTTTAGTAAGAGATATTGCTTTTCTTTTTGGAGAAGTAGCTGAAGAAGAAATAATAGTGGTTAAAAAACCTAAAAAAATTGAAAAAAAGGGAAAAATTGATTATACTAGATATATTGATGATACCGAATGGGAAGAAATAATAAAGAAAGAAAAAAGCAATAATATTAAGAATCTTCATGAATACTATATTAATCAAAATATAACCCCTAAAAATGAAATGACTGGCATTTTTAAAGATAAAAATTTAATTTATATTATGATAGAAGCCTTTGATATTATGGCTATTAACGAAGAAATAACACCAACTTTATATAAATTATATACTGAAGGAATTAGATTTGATAATTATTATACCCCAAAATATAGTTGTACAACTGGAGAAAGTGAATATATCGGGCTTACCTCAATTATTCCTAGTTCAACAGTTTGTACTCCAAATACATATAAAAATAATAATTATGAAACTTCTATGTTTAAATTGTTTGAAAAAAGTGGTTATTATAATACCTCTTATCATAATTATTCTGATAAGTATTATCAAAGAACAGCCTTACATGAAAATATGGGTTCAGTTAAATTTTATAACAATAGTAGTTTAAATATTAAAAAGATTTGGGGTTGGCCAAGTGATTTAAATTTAATGGAAGAAGCGATTCCCTATTTTATAGATAAAGATAAATTTTTTAGTTTTATTATTACTTCAACGACTCATTTTCCTTATAATGAAGATGGTCATGTTGGAGTAGTTGTAACTCATTTTGATAAAGTAAAAGATTTGCCCTATAACATAAAAGTAAAAAGATATATGGCTAAAGCTGTAGAACTTGATCTAGGAATAAAATATTTACTAGATAGTCTTAGTGAAAAAGGAATTTTAGAAGAGACAGTAATAGTCTTATTTGGTGATCATCATCCTTTAAATTTAGAATATAAATATATAGATGAAGCATCACCTTATGACCGACTTGAAGACTTTAATATTAATAAATTACCATGTATTATTTATAATTCAGAGTTAGAACCACGTCAAGTAAATAAAACTGCTAGTACGTTTGATTTGTTACCAACCTTAGCAAATATGTTTGATCTAGATTATGATCCTCGATACTATGTTGGAAAAGATATTTTTTCAGATGAAGAAACAATTGTTATTTTTACTTCAGGTAGTTGGATAACTGATAAAGCCATGTATTTTTCTGGAAGTGGTAAATATAAAGAATTACAACCATTTGAAGAAGATTATAAAGCAAAAATAAATCAGAAAGTAAATAATTATTTTATAGCTTCTGATCAAACTTTAAGATTAAATTATTTTAAATATCGATTTAAATAAAAAAACTTGGTTTTCCAAGTTTTTATTTTATTTTTATATGTTCCCTAAAAAATCCATTATGAACATATTTAGTTTCATTTACTACTACAAAAGCCTTATTATCTAGTTTCTTGATTAAAACCTCTAAATGATTGAAATCTTTTTTATCAACTTCCATAATTAACATATATTTTGGTTTTCGATCATCTTTACCTTTTATATCTAAAACAGAAACAGCATAACCATTTTCTCTTAAAGCAGTTATTAATTTTTCATTTTTATTAGTAATAATCTGAATATTTAAACTACCTTTAATAAATTTTTCTGATAAAAAGCCACCAATTAAAGTCCCAATTGAAAATCCACCTGCATAAGCAAAGATAATCCAAATATTTGATGAAGTAACATTCAGGGCTTCCCTAACAACTGCAAACCAAATTGATATTTCAATAAAGCCAACAATACTTGCTACAATTCTTCGACCTTTAACTAATAAAATAGTCCTAATAGTGCCTAATGAAACATCAAGGATTCTTACAAAAAAAATTTTAAGAACTAACCACCACACTATTTTCTCCTCCTACTGTTTAAATTATATCATAAATAAAGAATAACTAATATTAATATTGCCTATTATTTTAATATTAATCATTTTTTTATTTTTTTTAAAAGTGCTATAATAATATTAGGGGGAAACAAATGAGAGTCTTACATTTATTTAATTGGAAACTAAAAGATATTATTCCCTTTTTAGGGCTAATCCATGAGCAGGGCTTTGAAGCAATTCAAATTAATCCAATTCAACCATTAAAGGATGAATCATCTTTAGAATGGTGGATGTCATATCAACCAATTGGATTTAGAATAGGCAATAGATTTGGCTCAAAAAAGGAATTAAAAGAACTCACTAAAAAAGCAAAAGAATGTAATCTTAAAATAATAGCCGATGTGGTTTGTAACCATATGGGTGGTAAAGATGATGGTAGTTTATATCCTCATGAAAAAGTAGATACAGTTTTATTAAATAATTCCCATTTTTGGAAAGAACCTAGAAATATAAATGATTGGAATAATCGTTATGAAGTTATTAACCATTGTTTAGGACTTCCAAGTTTAAACTTAAATAATAAAGAACTACAAATTATAATTTTAGATTTTTTAAAACAACTAATAGAATGTGGAATTGAAGGCTTTAGATTTGATGCTGCTAAAAACATTGGATTACCCCATGAAAACAATTCTTTTTGGAATATAATATCAGAAATCTTAAAACAAGAAAATGTTATAACATATGGAGAAATAATTTTTGAAAAAGAATCAATAATTTATGAATACTGTAAATATATAGATGTATTAACTGAAAATACATTATTAGATTCATCTAAAATATTTAAATTTATAGAGAGCCATGATACCTATTTAGAATTTGGTTATACTAAACCTATCCCTAGTTATCAAATAAATGAAAGATATCAAGAATTAACCAAAACAAATGATAAGACCTTATATTATGCAAGACCATTTGATGATGCTTGGCAAGAACCAAAAATAAAGGAAATTCATAAACAAAAATTAAAAATTAAAAAATAAAAAAATAGTCATTAAAATAAAGAAGTAGTTTATAATTTAATAGATGGTTATAATTATATTAAATAAGGGGGCTAAGATGTTTTTAAGAATATTTCTTTTTTTAGTTGGATTTGGATTAACAATAGTTGGTGGTTTATATATTATAAGTTATATGAATTTAATGACAATTGGGTATAATTTTAAAGAATATGTTAATTTTATTATTAGAAGAATAGAATGTTTTTATGTAGTTATTGGCTTAATACTTATTACTTTAACAATATATTTACCAGGA
>CAZGXD010000090.1:0-4065 GCA_964529625.1 uncultured Muribaculaceae bacterium | reverse complement strand
CAATACAAGTATGCATTATTTTTTACATCCTGCTTTTAAATTTGGTGAAAATGATATTCCTGGTTTTTGGGTAGCTAAATTTGAGCCAAGTGGCGATATCGATAATATACAAATATTACCCCAAAAGGATTCTTTAAATAATATGAAAATCAAAGTTTTTTATATGGGAACTCTAAAAATGAAAAATTATATCTGCTCTAATAATTGCGATACTCATATGATGAAAAATACAGAATGGGGAGCCATTGCTTATTTAACCCAATCAAAATACGGAAAAAATGGGAAATTAGATCAAAATACTTCATCAACTTCAACTGGGGGAGTTGATTATACAAATAATAAACAACAATCAACAACTGGAACAATCTATGGTATTTATGATATGAGTGGTGGAAAATGGGAGTATACAATGGGAGTTATGGTTGATAGTTCAAACAATAGACTTGTTGGATATAGTGATTTTTCACAAGATGAATTAAATAAAATTCCTAATAAATATATAGATGATTATACTACATATGACGATGCAAAAAATTTATATGGTGATGCTATCTATGAAACTAGTTCAAGTGATGGGGGTTCAAATTCATGGCATGGTGAAGAAAGTGATTTTGTAACTACATACCACGATAGTTTTTGGTTTGGACGTGGTGGCCACGCCAATTCTTCATCTTATGGTATCTTTACCTTTGTAGAATATGATGGATATTTTTACAAAGGAACTACTTTTCGTCCAGTTGCCATTCGTTAATACAATAATTTCATAAATTATAATATATTATTACAAATTTTAAGTGAAGGAGAAAAAATTAATGAAAAAAACAAGAAAAGGCTTTACTTTAATTGAATTATTAGCAGTAATTGTCATCCTAGGAATAATTATGACTTTAATTGTTCCGCAAGTAACTAAAACTATTGTAAATTCACGATTAAAAATAGTTGAAAACAATGCTCATAGATTAATGAACACATTAAATCTTGCCCAAAAGGAACATACTCTTAATAATAATTTAGAAACTCTAATAATTACTTATAATAATGGGAATGAAAAAATTAATGTATCAAACTTAAAACTTAATTTTACTGGTCAAAAACCCCAAAATGGAAAATTAGCAATCGATACAAATGGGGACATTGCCCTAGCCTTTCATGATGGAAAGTATTGTGTTGAAAAAGATTTTGAAAGTAATAATATTATCATTACAACTGACACTTTAGAAAATTGCAATTTAGAAATAACAATTTATTATACTGACGCTAAGGGTGCCAATAGTCCAAGATTATTAGATAATATGATCCCTGTTATATGGGATGAAAGTACAAATACATGGATAGAAGCTTCAAAAATAGATAATCCTGATCAACAAAATTGGTTTGATTATGAAAGAAAACAATGGGCTAATGCAGTAACAAAAAATGATGATGGAGAAATTGTAACCTTTTGGGTTTGGATACCAAGATATGCTTATAAAATAGGTTCAAATTTTCATACTAGTAATGCTAGTACTATTGAAATAAAATTTTTAAATGGAACAACGAATAGCCCTAAAGATAATACAAAAATAGAAACAAATGGTTATGATGGTTCAGAAAATGGGAAAAACACCAAAAATCATTATTTTTTACACCCTGCTTTTAAATTTGGAAATGAAGACCTTCCAGGCTTTTGGGTAGCTAAATTTGAACCAAGTGGAGATGTAAGTAATGACAATAATGAGATAAAGATATTACCAGGGAAGAATTCTTTAGCAAGCCAAACTATAAGTACCTTTTATAATAAAACATTAGATATGAAAGAATATATATGTAATAATAATTGCGATACTCATATGATGAAAAATACAGAATGGGGTGCGGTTGCTTATTTAGCCCAATCAAAATACGGAAAAAATGGAAAATTGGATCAAAATACTTCATTAACTACAACTGGTGGTGTTAATTATATTGATAATGTAAATCAATCAACAACTGGAACAATCTATGGTATTTATGATATGAGTGGTGGAAAATGGGAAAGAACAATGGGAGTTTTGCTTTCAAATAATATTAGAGTTTTTAGTGGATACGATGGTTTTGACGAAACATCCATAGCATCTATAAACTCTAAATATATTGATGAATATACAACATACGAAGCTACAAAAAATCAATATGGGGATGCTATTTGGGAAATTAGTTCAGATGATAATGGTTTAATAACATGGTATAGCGAAACGGTTAGTAATTTTCCCATTTTTAGTGAAACAACTCCATCCCCTTGGTTTCATCGTGGAAACGATAATAGTTCTAGTAATTTAAATTTGTTTGGTTTTTTACGTAGCAGTGGTAATAGTAGCAACAATTGCTCGTTTCGCCCTGTCGCTCTCTATAGTAAAGATAAAATAACGAATTCATAAAAATAATAAACCCTTAATAATAATTTTAAAACTTTAATAATTAACTATAACAAGGGGAAAAAAACAAGAATAAAGATGAATAACATATAATAAACAAACAATTAAAACAAAAATATTTAAAATATTAATTTCTTTGATTCTAATTTTGATGATAGAATAGCCTTGAAATAGCATAATAATATCCTTTTAAATTAAGTTTTTATATCTTTCAATAAATAAGCTTTATCGGTAATAAAATACATATTGGATTTTAATAAATCCTTTTTTTTATCAAAAAAACACAGATTATTTATCGTCCAAAAAAATAGTAATTTATTAGTTTTATAATCCTTGAAAAAATTATATTTTATAAAATAAGCATCATAATAATTTAAATTAGTTTTTTTAGTAATAATTAAAGGAGCTGCCCCAACCTTATATTGGGGATAATTTTCTTTAATATATTCTGTTAATTTATAACTAAACCCAGTCAAATAAATATTTTTCTTTTTATGTTTTCTAATAACACTAATAACTTTATCAACTGTTTCTTTTATATTAATTATTTCATGTTTTATTTCAATAATAATCTTTTTTGAGCTTTTAATTTTTTTTAATAATAAATCCAAAGTAAAAATTGAATGATAATGATTTTTATGACCAAACGTATATTTTTTTAATTCCTTTAAAGTCATTCTTTTAACAATTCCATGACCATTACTAGTTCTATTAATAGTAAAATCATGAATAACTACTAATTTTTTATCTTTTGTTAATCTTACATCTAATTCAACTCCTTGAATATATTGTTCATTTAAACTTGATAAAATTGCTTCTAAACTATTTTCAGAAAAATTATGATTATTATTTCCCCGATGGGAAATTAAATTTAACATATAAGCCCCCTATAAGAATATATGAAAAAAAACCATTTCTATTATGGTTTTAATTGTTTTATTATATAATTATATAATTCATTATTTATATCTTCAATCGTCCTTATTTTTTCAGTTTGATAACATCTAATCGTTTTAAAATTATACTTTTGGGCAATTTCAAGATAAGCTCTTTCAGCATCTTTTAAATGATTTTCATTAATTTCATGACCATCAGGCTTTTCTTTCCGATTTTGTTTTAAAATTAAAGCATAATTATGTGGTAAATGAAGAAAAACACAAATATTTGGAATCGGTAATTCTAATAACCCAAATTCTAATTGCTCAACCCATTCATACATTTTAATTCGTTCTTTATAACCTTTTAGTTTACCAGCTTGATGACCCATATTTGAATATGTATAACGATCAAGAATTACATGTTTTCCTTCATCCAACATTTCTTTAATAATTTTAATATTATAATAACGATCAGCAGCATAATACAAGGAAGCAACTTTAGGATGAACATTTGTTGCCCCTTCCAAAAACCACGTTTCCATAATATGCTCTTTTCCTAAGTAAGGACCCCCAATTATTTTACCAGTTGGTGAATCATAATTAGGAAAACTAAATTTAACAATTGGAATTCCTGCTTCTATTAATTTTTCCATTAATAAATTGGTTTGAGTTTCTTTACCTGAACAATCAGTCCCCTCAATAACAATTAATTGTCCCTTCATTTTACACCTTCTTATATTCTATTATTCTATAATCTTGATTATCAATTACTACCTTTTTACTAAAATTAAACG
>CAZGXD010000089.1:0-4065 GCA_964529625.1 uncultured Muribaculaceae bacterium | reverse complement strand
TTTTCCAGTTTTTTAAGAAATTTAACATCAGTAAGATTGTTATTAGAAAGATCTAATTTATTTAATTTTCTTAATTTGGTTAAATCTACCTTTTCAGAATTAAAATTAGTTTTTCTCATTTTTAAATTTTGTAAATTTGATAAATTTTCTATTAATTCTAAATCATTAATACTAAGATTATTATTAATATTTAATTTAGTTAAAGTTTTAATTTTAGCAATATCTTTTACACTAGTTAAATTTAAATATGAAAGATCTAGTTTTTTTAATTTAATAAAATTTGATAGTACTTTTAAATCATCAGTTGGAATTAGGTTTTCACTTAGATCTAATTCCCTTAGATTTTTTAAATTTGATAAGCATGAAATATCAGTAATATAATTATCTCTTAAAAAGACCCTTTTTAATTGTTTAAATTCACCAAGTAAACTAACATCTTCTAATCTCTCTTCATATTCAATATCATCGATAATTTCTTTTTTAACATTATGCCCTAAATCAATTTCTTTTAAATGTTTTAATCCTTTTAATTTAATTAAACCTAGTTTATTTAAATCTAAAATTCCATTACCATATAAATTTAAAGTTTCTAATTTTCTTAAATTACTTAAAGGTGATACATCTTTAATATAATTATTAGATAAATCTAAGATGCGCAAATTATATAATTGTTCAATTCCCATTAAATTTTCAATTTTATAATTACTAGCATCTAGTTCAACAACATTTTTTAGTTCATGACTATAAATAATATCAGTACTTTTATTTAAGTTATTTAAAATAGCTAATTTTAAATTAGGATCAGCTATTTCTATTTCTTTAGTTGTTGTAAATAATAAAAATAAAATAATAACTGTTATAACTAAACAAGAATAACCCATTATTTTTTTTAACATTTTACTTCATCAACCTTTGCCACTTCTGATTTAAAATCACTTTCTGATATCGGCTCTTTAATTCTTTTAGATTTTTCTATTCCTAACATCATTTTTTTATTTTTATTAATTGTAATTATATCATTATTAATTGCCATCATTCCATAAGTAAACTTACTATTTGATATTTCTTTTAATTGATACATTTTTATCATTTTAGATAACCATATTGGAAGTTCTTTTTGATTTTTTATTTCTAAAATGATATCATTTTCAATTCTTTTTCTATAATTTAAAAAAGAAGGAAATAATTCATTTGATCTAGCATATTTAATATTATGGTCAAAGGTTATTCTTGTTTTTTCTTCTTTTATTTTTGAAACAAAACCTTCTCTTTCATATTCAACAATTAAGATTGGTTTTAATTTTCTAACCCCTCTTAATCTTTCAACTTCAGTCATGAATTTATTATTTGGTTGAATAATATATTTTCCATCCATAAATAATTTATAATCTTTTACTGAAATAAATTGACTATATTTTTCCATTAAGTTTCCTTTTTTAGTTTTTAATTCAAAATTTAACACATCTGTATCTTCAACTTTTTCTTTATAGCTTCTAATTCTAAATTTAATTCTGCCCCAATTACCATTTTCCTTTTCAAAAAAAGCCTCTAAAGAATCATTATCAAAATATAAACTTCTTACTAAATATTTACCATTTTTAGTTTTACCAGTAAAGTTATCATTGTTTATATAGGGTTTTAGATACATTTTAATTTTATAATACGTAAATAAATCTATTCTATATTTATGTTCATATCTACGATTAAACTTCATTATTACATTGGTAATGGTAATTGTGGAGCTAGTAGAGAAACTTTAGTAATTCCTGCTTTTTTTCTTATTGATGAAAGAAGAAAATCTAAATCCATTTTACTTTCTTCTTCTAATCTAAATTCAAAAACAACTTCCCAAAAATTTTCTTCTATATCATGAGAACGAAGATTTACTTCAAGTTTGGAATCATTAATTATTTTATTTATTTGTTTTAGATTATCTTTTGTTCCTTGAATAATTAAAAGATAATCAGAATGAAGTTTTTTTCCATATTGAAGAAAATTTAAAAGAATAAATGCTAATCCAAAAACAAAAACACCTATTATAGTAAAAAAAGCATTATAAGTTCCACATCCTAATCCAATAGCAATTGATAAAAACAAAAACATCATATCTTTTGTATCTTTAATTGGAGTTCTAAATCTAACAATTGATAAAGATCCTACTAAACCTAATGAAAGAACTAAATCTCCTTGAATAAAGAACATAATTAAAGTTACAATTGCTGGTAATATTGATAATGAAATTAAAAATGATTCTTCATAATTAAAAGTAGTATGAACCTTTTGATATATAAAAGAAACAAACCATCCTAAAAACAAAGCTAAAATAAGTGAAAACAGAAAATCAACTGTCATTATTCGTGTTACTCCAAAATAACCCCTTAAATATTGTAATATATTGTACATCTTACTTCTCCTTTACATTATATTATTTAAATCAACATCTCTATTTTATCATTTTAGATAATTTTTTTCAAACCTTAAAATTAGTCAGCTAAAATACTGACTAATTCTTCTTCATTAAGTTTAGTAATAAAAGTTTCTCCACTTTTAATAATTGCATTAGCTACTTCCCTTTTCTTATCTTTAAGTTCATTTATTCTCTCTTCAATTGTATTTTTAGTTATCAATTTATAAACTTCAACTCTATTTTCTTGTCCAATCCGATAAGCCCGATCAGTTGCTTGATCTTCAACGGCTGGATTCCACCAAGGGTCAAAATGAATAACAGTATCGGCTCCAACTAAATTTAACCCAGTTCCTCCTGCTCTTAAAGAAATTAAAAATATTTCTTTTTCGCCCATATTAAATCTTTTTACCATTTCCATTCGATCTTTACTTTTTACTTTACCATCAATTCTAAAATAACTATTTTTTTCTAGTTTTTCTTGTATTATATCAAGCATTGAAGTAAATTGAGAAAATAATAAAATTCTATGTCCTTTACTAATCTTATCATTAATCAATTCTAATAAATGGTCTAATTTCGCACTGTTGCCTTGATAATTTTCAACAAATAAATTAGGATCACAACATATTTGCCTTAATTTAGTTAAAATTGATAATATTTTAATTTGACTTTTATTAAAACCATTAATACCTATTTCTCTACTTATTTCTTTTTTAGCTTCTAATAAATAAGCCATATATATTTTTTCTTGATCTCCATCTAAAGAAATATATACATTTTTTTCTTGTTTTAATGGCAATTCTAAAGCCACATTCTTTTTTTCTCTTCTTAAAATAAATGGTTTTACTTTATTATATAGTTTATTTAAACATTCTTCATCATTAGATACCATTATCCTTTTTTCATAATTTTTTTTAAAATAATGATAATTTCTTAAATAACCAGGCATAATAAAATCAAAAATACTCCATAATTCACTTAAAGAATTTTCTATTGGGGTTCCTGTCATCGCAAATTTATTTTCTGCTTTAATCATTTTACAAGCATTTGCTGATAAACTAAAAAAGTTTTTAATATACTGAGCTTCATCTAAAAAGCAATAATCAAATTCATATTCTAAATATTTATCAATATCCCTTCTGATTAAAGCATAAGAAGTTACAATAACATTATAATCATCTAAATTTTCAAAATGTTTTTCCCTAATTAATTTGCTCTCTGCTAAAACAATATATTTTAAAGATGGCGTAAATTTTAATATCTCTGCTTCCCAATTATAAATAACTGAGGATGGTGCTACTACCAAAACTTTACAATTAGGTTTATTATTATATAAATCTTGTATTAAGGCTAAAGCTTGTAAGGTCTTACCAAGACCCATATCATCGGCTAAAATACCCCCAAATCCAAAGTATTTAAGAGTTTTAAGCCATCGGTACCCCTTTACTTGATAATCTCTTAATTTAGCATTTAAATTAGTTGGTAATTCAAATTTCAATTGATCAGTATTTTTAATATTATCAATTAAATATTTAAATTCTTCATCATAATTAATTTTAGTATCATCAATTTCTTCAAACACATTGTCTAAATATAAAGCCTCATATTTATTAAATAAATATTTACTGTTCTTGGATCAAAAAAAATAGTATTTTTCC
>CAZGXD010000088.1:0-4096 GCA_964529625.1 uncultured Muribaculaceae bacterium | reverse complement strand
AAATATGTTTTCCAAATAATTCAATAGAATTACCAGTACTCAAAAAAAACTTATTATTTTCGATATAATTTTTAAGATCATCTTTATATCTTATTAAATGACTAAGGGCTAACTGTTGATTACTTTCAGTTCCAGCTCCAATATAAACAAAATCATAATTATTAAAATCAAGGTCACTATCAATACTTAGAAATTTAATAACAGTTTTAACTCCTTGTTCCTCTAACTGTTTTTTAAGGACTTTAATATTTCCATTTTCACCATATAAATTTAGTAAATCATAATATAAATAAGCAATTGTAATTAACATGTTACATCCTCCTTGATTTGTTTTTTAAGGATTGTTTCCATTTCAAAGCCAATTAAATTGTATATATTTTCTTGTCCATATTTCTTAATAGTATTTAATAATTCATTTTCATTTTCACAAACTAAAATCCTTTTTTCATTAATCTCGGCATATTTTAATCTAGTTGCAATATCATAGGCAAAAGGACCAACACAAATAATATTGTGAATAGAGGTATTATTTAATTTCTCAAAATTAATATCCCATAACCACGATAAATCATTAAAACGATATCTTCGACTAACATTAATAAAACCAATAACAATAGTTTTATGATTAGGTTGGTTATTAATATAATCTAGGGATTGATTATAAGAAACTGAATTTTCGTTTTTACTTAAGATTATTGCTCCCTTTTTATTATCAACTTCAAATGTTTCTAAACGGTCAAAATCTAATGATAAATTATTTAAAGCTTTTACAATGTTTTTATCTTCTAGTTTAGTAACAGAAGTCACAGCAAAACCGGCCGTTAGATTATAAACATTATAAAAAGCATTACTATCCATCGTAATTATATTGTCATTAATTTTAAAATGAGTATCATCAATTAATTTGGCTTCAAATTCTGGGTTAGGTCTTTTAAAATTACAATTTGAACACCTATAATTACCAAGATTTTCATAATGAAAATAGTCAAATATTAATCGCTTATTACATTTTGGACAAAAGGCCATATCAAAGGGATTATATTTGTTTTCCTTTTTAGAATTTTTAGTTTTAGCTAATCCATAATAAGTAACTTTTTGGTTTGGATTAAGTCCAAACTTAACGACTTGGGGGTCATCACAGTTTAAAATTAGATGAATATCATCAGTAAGATAATTATTAATATCATTAAAAACAATATCAAAATGCCCATTTCTAGGTGGTTGATCACGAGATAAATTACTAATTACAAGATAATTTGGTTTAATGTAATTGATTACTTTTTTAAAATATCTTTCATCTATTTCTAAGACTAAAATATCTTTCTTTATTTTTCCAAAAGGATTAGAATTAGCAATAAGACAAGAGACAATACCATTTTCTAAATTAGAACCTTTAGAGTTATGAGCAACTTTATATCCATTTTGAGTATAGATATTAGCTATGATTCCAGCCGTTGATGTTTTTCCGTTCGTACCAGTAACAAAAATAATTTTTTTAGGTAATTTAAAATAGGAAGTAATATTTTTGTTAAGTTTAAGGGCAATTTTGCCTGGGAAAGAAGAACCCTTATCTAGCTTGATTAATATTTTTTCAATTGTTTTAGTAAAAATAATTATTAATGGTTTCATTTTAGCACCTCTAGATAAATTATAGCATATAATCTATGTTAATTCGACATTTTTAAATTAGAAAAAAGATTTTGTTCTAGTTTTGTCGAAACCCTAAAATATGGGTTTAGATGTGGTATATTATAAACGGTGATATTATGTTTAAAACGGAAATAGAATTTTCAAAGAATACTTTATATATTAATTTAGGGGGAACTATTAATAGTAAAAGTTTAAATAAATTAAAACAAAAAATTGATTATATTATTAATGAATATAATATTTTTGATATAGTTATTAATATTGAAGGTAATGAATATATTGATATGATTGCTTTTTCTAATTTTCTTGATGAATATGATATAAAATATGGTCGAAATTTAATTGTTATGGAATAAAAGATAACTCATAATCGAGTTATCTTTTTAATAAACTTAAATAGGGTGATTAGATAAAAATGATTAATAAAATAAGGGAATATTTATTAGAAGAAGAGTTTACGGTTAATCTTTTTAAAAATAAAATTAATATTGTAAATTATACTAATATTGATCATTTTGATATTAATAAAGTAGTAATTAGATATAAAGAAGGAATTTTAAAAATAATTGGAAATGATTTAGTTGTTTCTAAATTATTAAATGATGAGATTTTAATTATTGGAGAAATTCATAAAATAGAACTGAGGTAAACTATGAAAAATGGTTTTATATCATTATTTGAAAATAAAATAACAATAAAAATTAAAGGGAAAAATATTAATCGGTTTTTGAAAAGATTAGTTAGTTATAAAATAAATTTATTTGATATTAAGTATTTAAATAAAAATGAAGTAAAAATTAAAATAAAAGCTTCTGATTATAAAAAAATAAAGGAAATTAAAACAATTTATGATATATTTATAGTAGATGTTCAAGGAATGTTAAAAATAAAAAAAATTTTTAGAACTAATTTTTTTTTAATTATTTTCTTTCTTTGGGGCGTAATGATGTTAATTTTGTTAACTAATATTATTTTTGAGATTGAAGTAATTCACACTAATAAGGAATTAAGGAATTTATTATTAACAGAATTAAAAGAAGATGGAATTGTTAAATTAAGATTTCAAAAAAAGTATAATAGTATTCAAAAAATAAAAAAAAGAATTTTATCGGAATATAAAGATAAAATAGAATGGTTAGAAATAGAAAAGGTTGGGACTAAATATATTGTTAGAGTCGAAGAACGAAAATTACCAGAAGAAGAATCAGAAATGGAAAACCGACATCTTGTGGCTAGGAAACACGCTATTATTAAAAAAATAGAAGCCTCAGCTGGAGAAATAGTAAAAAGTATTAATGATTATGTTAAACCTGGAGACATTATTATATCAGGAGAAATTAAATTATATGATCAAGTAAAAGGGAAAATACCAGCAAAAGGAAAAGTTTATGGGGAAGTTTGGTATCAAATAAAAGTTACTTATCCGTTAGTGAAAAGGATTGAAAAACCACTGTCAAATTATAAGAAGAGATTGGTGTTAGAATTTTTAAATAAAAAAATAGAACTTTTATCAATTAAACCTTTTAAAAATAAAAAAATAAAGCAAACCAAACTAATAAATCATCCTTTATTACCAATTACTTTATGGTTTGAAAAACAACAAGAAATAGAAATTATAGAAGAGATGAATACTTTAGATGAAGCCATTAAGGGTGCAACAGAGAAAGGAATCGAAAAAATAAAGGAAATGTTAACTGAAGAAGAACACATAGTTAATTATAATGATTTGAAAGTTAATCTGAAAAGTAGTAAAATAGAGTTAGATATGTTTTTTGTTGTTTATGAGGATATTACTGATTATCAACCTATTTTAGATGAAGAAATAGAAACAGAATAGAGGAATACGATGGAAAAGGATCTTATTATTAATTTATTTAGAGGGGTATGGCCAATGGTTTTAATTTTTTGTGTGGTTATTATCTCTTTAAGAATAATTTATATTATTAAATATAAAATTAAATTTGTCCTTTATGAAGAATTATTTTATTTAGCCTTTTTGGTTTATATTATGCTTTTATTCCATATTGTAACTTTTCAAGATGTAAGTTGGTCATCTTCTAATTTTACTTTTTTTAAAGAAATTTTTCGTTATCGGGTTGGAAGTAGAGTTTTTTATAGAAATGTAATTGGAAATATGATGATGTTTATGCCCTACGGGTTGTTTGTTAGTTATTTTTTCAAATTGAAAAGGCCTTACTTAATTATATTTTTATCCTTAATCGTATCAATTACAATTGAAACAACCCAAATGGTAATAGGACGAGTTTTTGATGTTGATGATATTCTTTTAAATGTTTTAGGAGGACTAATTGGCTATTTGTTATACAAAATTTTAAAAAAGATTATAAGTAAATTGCCATCGTTCTTGAAAAAAACCTATCTTTATAATATAATTGTTATATTAGTTATAGTTATGTTATTTATAATAATTGTAGTTTTATAATAG
>CAZGXD010000087.1:0-4118 GCA_964529625.1 uncultured Muribaculaceae bacterium | reverse complement strand
GATTGGGAAAGGAAAAATTATATGAAAGATACATATATGCAAAAAAAGGAAGAAGTTACTCGTGATTGGTATGTAATAGATGCCGAAGATATAATTCTTGGTCGTTTAGCGACTAAAGTTGCTTATTTATTAAGAGGAAAAAATAAAGTAACATATACTCCCCATGTTGATGGTGGTGATTATGTTATTGTTGTTAATGCCTCAAAAGTTAATTTAACGGGAAATAAACTTGATCAAAAAATCTATTATAATCATAGTGGTTATCCAGGGGGATTAAGAAAAAGAACAGCCCGAGTTATGAAAAATAAATATCCTGTTGAAATGGTTGAAAGAGCAATTAAAGGTATGTTACCTAAGGGTCGTTTAGGACGTCAAATGTATAGAAAGTTATTTGTATATGAAGGAGAAACTCATCCTCATGTCGCTCAACAACCAGTTGAGTTTAAAATTAATTAAAGGAGGATTTTAAATGGCACAGAAAAAAATATATATAGGAACAGGTAGAAGAAAAACTTCAATTGCTCAAGTTAAAATGATATCTGGAAAAGGAAAAATTACTGTTAATGGAGTTGATGTAAGGGAATTTTTTCCTTATGAAACAAATGTTATGGATTTAAAACAACCATTAGTGGCTACAAATACTGAAAATAAATTTGATATTGATATAAAAGTTAATGGTGGTGGATTTAATGGTCAAACAGGGGCAATTCGGTTAGGAATTACAAGAGCCCTTTTAGAATATGATGGAAATAGTGATCCAACTAGCGAAACAAGTTTTAGAAAGATTTTAAAAAGAGCTGGTTTTATTACTAGGGATTCACGAATAAAGGAACGAAAAAAGCCTGGTCTTAAAGCAGCCCGTCGGGCACCACAATTTTCAAAACGTTAATATGGATATTTTAAAAAGCATAATTTTAATTATGTTTTTTTCTATTTAAGATAAAAATGAATATAATTAATCAGGTGGAAATATGTTAAAATATAAAATTGTCTGTCTGAGCTTATTCATTTTTTTTCTTTTAGTATTTAATTATGTTGGGGCTGAAGAAAAAACTTATCCCCTTTTAGGAAAAGTTATTTATGTTGATCCAGGACATGGGGGTTTAGATCCAGGGGCAGTCCATAAAGATATCTATGAATCAGATATTAATTTACAAATAAGTGAAGTATTAAGTACTACTTTAGGGGAAATGGGAGCAATTGTTTATATGACAAGGTATGGAGATTATGATTTAGGAGTTATTAATGCTCTAAATCGTAAAAGAAGTGATTTATCAAGAAGGGGAAATATTATAAATCGTTCAAATTGTGATTTATATATTTCTATTCATTTAAATGCAGTTTCTTCTCCTGTTTGGTATGGAGCCCAAGTATTTTATGATGATGTTCATGAAGAAAATGAAAGATTAGCTAAAATTATGCAAGAAGAATTAGCTCGATATTTAAAAACAAAAAGAAAATATAAAAAAACAAATGATATGTATCTTCACAAAAGAATTCAGCACCCTGGTATTTTAATTGAGGTTGGCTTTTTAAGTAATCCTAATGAAAGATATTTATTAAGACAAAAATATTATCAACAAAAAGTAAGTCGAGCTATTGCTAGTGGGGTTGTTAAATTTTTAATTAAATAAAATTATGAAAAATTGATAAGGACAGTGTAATTATTGAAATCATTGTTTTTTCTTTATTTTAAAGAAAATAAATGATGTTTTTATTATTTTAACTGTCAAATTAATTTAAAATATTTATTTAATATATAAAAAAAACGAAATTATGATATAATAAGGTTTATATTGATTGGAGAACTATTAAGCATGGGAAACAAAGATTTAAGAAAAGCTAGTAAACAAAAAAAGGATGAATTTTATACTCAATTAACAGATATAGAAAAAGAAATGTGTTTTTATAAGGAACATTTTAAAGATAAAATCATTTTATGTAATTGTGATGATCCTTATGAAAGTAATTTTTTTAAATATTTTGCAATGAATTTTAATCATTTAGGTTTAAAAAAATTAATTACTACTTGTTATGCTGGGTCATCAATAGTGTCAGAGCAATTATCCTTATTTGATGTTAAAGGAATAACATTTAATGAAAAGGAAAATGTTAAACCATATAAAATAGAAATAACAGAAGTTGAAGATTATAATAAAGATGGTGCAGTCGATTTATTTGATGTGGAGTATTTAATTAAAAATAAAAATAATACTTTATCTTTATTAAAAGGTGATGGAGATTTTAGGAGTAAGGAATGTATAAAATTATTAAAAGAAGCAGATATTGTAGTAACGAATCCACCTTTTAGTTTATTTAGGGAATATGTTATTCAATTAATTGAGTATAATAAGAAATTTATCATATTAGGAAATCTTAATGCAATTACATATAAAAACTTTTTCCCACTTTTAAAAGAGAATAAAGTATGGATGGGTGCTAGTATTCATAGTGGGGATAGGGAATTTAGGGTGCCTAATGATTACCCGTTAAAAGCTTCTGGGTTTAGAATTGATGAACAGGGGAAAAAATATATAAGGGTCAAGGGTGTTAGATGGTGGACAAATTTGGATTATCCACAGCGACATGAAGATTTAATTTTATATAAACAATATAATACTATAGAGTATCCTAAATATGATAATTATAATGCTATTAATATAAATATTACAAAAGAAATCCCATATGATTATAAAGGTGTGATGGGTGTTCCAATAACTTTTATGGATAAATATAATCCAGAGCAATTTAAACTTTTAGGAATTATGAATACGGGAGAAGAAAATAAAGGGATTAGATATGAGAATACAGCACATGGAAGACCTTTAGTAAATGGGAAAGAACTTTATTTAAGGATCTTAATTAAAAAAATAAAAAAGGAAGTAAAGTAATGAAAATCAAATTAAAAGAAATTTCAATTAGGGAAGTCTCAAATGGGTATATTGATAATGCCGAAGAGGGGGTAGTAGGGTTTGGAGGTAAATTAAATATTAGACCTAAATACCAAAGGGAATTTGTTTATGATGAAAAACAAAGGGAAGAAGTTATAAAAACAATTAACAATAATTTCCCATTAAATGTGATGTACTGGATGAAAAATGACAATGGAATGTTTGAGGTTTTAGATGGTCAACAAAGAACTATAAGTTTTTGCCAATATATTATGGGTGATTTTTCTATTAATTCACGAGCATTTCATAATTTAACTGAAACAGAAAAAGAGCATATTTTAAACTATAAATTAATGATTTATATATGTGAAGGAACAGATAAGGAACGATTAGATTGGTTTAAAATTATTAATATAGCTGGAGTTAAGTTAACAAATCAAGAATTAAGAAATGCGGTATATACTGGGGAATGGTTAACTGATGCTAAAAAATATTTTAGTAAAACGGGTTGTGTTGCCTATGGTTTAGGAAATATATATATGAATGGGAGCCCTATTAGACAAGATTATTTAGAAACGGTTATAAAATGGCTCGCGTTTAATGATAATAAAACCATAGAGGATTATATGTCAGAGCATCAACATGATACTAATGCGAATGTACTTTGGTTGTATTTCCAAAAAGTTATCAATTGGGTAAAAGCAACATTTCCAATTTATAGAAAAGAGATGAAAGGGTTAGAGTGGGGGATCTTTTATAATAAATATGGAAAGGATAATTTAGATCCAAAGGAGTTAGAAGAAAAAATAAAAAATCTTATGGTAGATGATGATGTAACTATCCGAAAGGGAATTTATGAATATTTATTAACAAAAGAAGAAAAACATTTAAATATTAGAAATTTTTCAGAAAACGAAAAAAGACAAATTTATGAGCAACAAGAAGGAATTTGTATAAAATGTAAAAAACATTTTTTGTTAGAAGAAATGGAAGCGGATCATATTACACCTTGGAGTAAGGGTGGGAAAACTATAATAGAAAATTGCCAAATGTTATGTAAAGAATGTAATCGAAGAAAATCAGGTTTTTAATTAAATGAAATTATGAAAAATTGATAAGAACAGTGTAATTATTAAAATCATTGTTTTTTCTTTATTTTAAAGAAGATAAACGATGTTTTTATTATTTTAACTGTCAAATTAATTTAAAATATTTATTTAATATATA
>CAZGXD010000086.1:0-4192 GCA_964529625.1 uncultured Muribaculaceae bacterium | reverse complement strand
GAAACTCTAAAGTTAGTTAATTTGGAAAATGAAGCTGATAAGAAATTTAAAAAATATTCATTAGGAATGAAACAGAAGCTGGGCATTGCTGGAGTTCTTATGGAAGATCCTAAAATAATGATCTTAGATGAGCCATTTAATGGTTTAGATGATGAAAGTGCTGAAAAGATTAGAAAAATTTTATTAAAAGAAAAAGAAAAAGGAAAATTAATTTTAATTGCAACCCATATTAAAGAAGATATTGAGATTCTTGGTGATGTGATTTATAAAATGGATAAAGGAGTAATAAAAAATAAAGATGAAAAAAGGTAATAAAATAGTAATAGTTTTATATATTGGATTATTAGGGCTGTTAATTTTAGAAGTTAGACACTTTATTAAATTAAGAGAACAAGTTCCAACCACTGAATTTAAACAACAATTAAAGATGATTGAATCTGAATTTGAAACAATTAAAACCCTTTCTAATAATATTAAAAAAACGGATGAGGCTTATTCTGAAATAGAGTTTTGTCTTAACAGAAATAATACTGAAGAATTTTTTAATTTTTTCAAAGAATTTAAAACCATAAATTATCAAAATATAGATTCTCTTTTAAAATTAAATAGTGGTTGTTTCTTTTCAAGGGAGAGTGATTATTATAAGCAATATAATCTAAAACAGATATATGATAATAATTTTGTAGAAGGGATTGCTTTGTTTAAAGAAGAATTACTTTATAATCAAAATATTAAAACTTTAGTTAATTCAAAGATAAATGAAATAAGGATACAATTGACTAATTTTAAAAATTCACTTGAATTAATGGTAGGTGATCAAATTGAATAAGTTATATTTAAAAAATACTATTTTGGAATTAATTATAATAATTATGATATCATCAGTTGGACTGTATTATGATTTTGAAAGAATTATCTTTTTAGGGGCAGTTTTTTGTTTTCTTTTTGAGGGCTTTTATAATAAGTATAGAACTAAAGAAATGTTAGTTGATAATAGTTTTGAACTAGTTAAAAGTTTTCTTTATGGATATATATTTATTATTTTAATTCGTTATTTATTAGACCCAATGCTATTAAATGGAACCGAACTTGGTGATGGTTATTTATTTAATCGATTAGCAAAAATTATGATTATTTATTTAATAATTATAGTATTTAAAATAACCCATAAACGTGATGTTAAAGTTGTTTCTTTTGATAATGATGGTCGTATTAATAATAAATTAATAATTATAAGTTTGGTTTTAAGTTTAGTTCATATAAACCTAAATTTTTATAATAAAATTGCTTTAAGGGCTATTTTAGTTATTATTCATTTTATAATTATTAAAAATATTAATGCTTTTTATTTAAAAGGATTACTTATTTTAGGCTTAATTATTTCATTTTTCGCTGGCAATTTTGTTTCAATGGCTTTATTATTGATTTATTTTTTAAATATAAAAGAAGCTAATAAAAGAAATATTAAGACAGAATTAGATAAAATAAATGAAATTGAACTAACTAACTAAATAAATGAGATTAATAATTTTAAGATAATGAAAAAATCAAAAATAAAAAAGGTTTGCTTTATTTTTTTGAATTTGCTAAAATGTTTGTGAGGTGACTTATGAAAAATATAGTTATAGTGGAATCTCCAAGTAAATCTAAAACAATTGAAAAATTACTTGGTAAGGAATATAAAGTTGTTTCTAGTAAGGGACATATTAGAGATTTAGCTATTAAAGGAAAATTTGGATTTGGAGTTGATCTTGAAGATAACTTTAAACCAACTTATTCAATTATAAAAGGGAAGAAAACAGTAATAAATGATTTAAAAAAAGAAATTAAAGATGCATCAATGGTTTATTTAGCTAGTGACCCTGATCGGGAAGGGGAAGCTATTAGTTGGCATTTATACGACGCTTTAGGGCTTAAAGAGAATGAATATGAAAGAGTTGTTTTTAATGAGATAACTAAAGAAGCAATAAAAGAAGCTTTTAAAAAGCCACGGAAAATAAGTCAAGATTTAGTTAATTCTCAAGAAACAAGGCGAATTTTAGATCGAATTATAGGATTTAGATTAAGTAAATTAATGCAAAGTAAAACTGAAGGTAGTAGTGCTGGTCGAGTTCAAAGTGTTGCTTTAAAATTAATTGTTGATCGAGAACGAGAAATTGAAGCCTTTCAAGCTGAAGAATACTGGACCATAACTGCCATGTTTAAGGAGTTTGGGGCTGAATTATTTAACTTTAATCATAAAAATATAAAAATTAATAATGAAGAAGAAGCTAATGCTATTTTAGAAAAATTAGGAAATAGTTTTAAAATAGAAGATGTCAAGCAAAAGACGAAACGAAAAAAATCGAAAATGCCTTTTATTACTAGTACTTTACAACAAGAAGCATCATCCAAATTAGGAATGAGTGCGAAAAAGTCAATGACGATTGCCCAGAAGTTATATGAAGGAATTGAACTTGAAAAGGAAACAGTGGGATTAATTACTTATATGAGAACTGATTCAACTAGATTATCAAATGAGTTTATTGCTAATACTTTTAAATATATTGAATCAGAATATGGGAAAGAATATTTAGGGAAAGTAAAACAAACGAAGAAGGAGACTAAAATTCAAGATGCTCATGAGGCAATTCGACCAACAGATATTAAACGAACGCCTTTAAAAGTAAAACCATATTTAAGTAATGATGAATATAAATTATATCGAATTATTTATTATCGAGCTTTAGCTTCATTAATGGCTGATGCTAAAACTAATAATACAACTGTTATTTTAGATAATAATAATTATCAATTTAAGGCTAATGGGCAAGTATTAATTTTTGATGGATATTTAAAAGTTTATAGTGATTATGAAGAAACCAAAGATAAAGTATTACCACCGTTTGAAAATTATAAAACAAATATTATTGTTGCTAATGAAATAATTAAAGAACAACATTTTACTAAACCACCTGCTCGTTATACAGAAGCAAGATTAATTAAGGAAATGGAAGAACAGGGAATCGGGCGTCCTAGTACTTATACTAAAACAATGGATACGATTAAAAGTAGGGGTTATGTTTCAATTGTTGAAAAAAGATTTGTTCCTACTATAGTTGGAATCGAAATAACTGATAAATTACAAGAATATTTTAATCATATCATAAATGTTTCCTATACTGCTAATATGGAAACAGATTTAGATAAAATAGCTGATGGAAAATTAGTTTGGTCGACAGTACTTAAAAATTTTTATAAGGAGTTTGAAGAAGCAATGAAAGAAGCGTTTGATAATATGGAAAAAAAGGAACCAGAACAAACAGGGGAAATGTGTCCTGAATGTAAACATCCTTTAGTGATTAGAAATGGAAAATATGGTCAGTTTGTGGCTTGTAGTAATTTCCCAGAATGTAAATATATAAAACCTAGCGACAGAAAGATAATTGAAATTTGTGATTGTCCTAATTGTGAAGGCAAGATTGTAGAAAAGAAAACTAGAAAAGGCAAAATATTTTATGGATGTAATAATTATCCTAAGTGTAAAACTGCTTATTGGGATAAACCTTTAGGTAAAGAGTGTCCTGAATGCAAAGGAATGTTAGTTGAAAAAAAGGGAACAGTTCATTGTAGTGCTTGTGATTATCAAGAATAGAATATAAATGACCTTATTAATGGTAGTTTGAAATGAGGGTTAAGTATGTTTCAGTTAAAAAATAATAAATTTGCTTTTGTTGATGTTGCTGCAATTATTTTTTTAATTTTTATAACTATTTTAGTTATTATTCCTAAAAGTATAAACTTTATTGAAAAATGTAAAAAGCAATCTTTTTATAAAAAAACTAATCGTTTAATTGAAAAAATAAGTCAAAATCATAATGAAGAAACAAATATTTATACTTATAGTGATAAAGTAGAAACATCAGAAATTAAATTGAATTATAAAAACATATCTCATAATGATGGTAAAATTATTATTAATAAAAAGGGAAAGGTTGCTCTAGCCCTTCATAATGGTAGATATTGTATTGAAAAAGATTTTTTAGATCAAAAAATGATAATTACTAAAAAAACTAAACAAGATTGTCAGTTGCCCTACAACGATGATAGCGATGCTTTTAGACCAGTTTTAAAAGAAAATATGATTCCAATTATTTATAAAAATAATAAATGGGTAACAGCTGATCTTAATCAAGCTTGGTATGATTATGAA